>JAGCEE010000013.1 GCA_017650795.1 Clostridia bacterium
CCGGTGATTTTTGGTTTAAACCATCCAAGTATTATTACGATAATATTACGAACAACGAATTTTACATTTACTTTACACTTTAGAACTTCTCAACTTGACAACTGATCTTTACACTTTATTGACATTATCACAAAATTAAACATAATCAATACAAAGAAAAAAATAAAAAATTTTTTAAAAAACTATTGACAATACAATACAAGTATGTTATAATTATAATGTAAGAAGGAAAGAGAGTTGATTAAGTTATGAAAAAATTATTCTTAGACATGGATGGAACATTAGCAAAGTTTAATAGCAAAAAAAATGCTTTAGAAAGATTTGATAAAGAAAAAGATTTCTTTACTAACTTAAAACCATTTGTTAATATTGATACAATAAATCAATTAGTTGAAAATAATATTGTTGAAATATTTATCATTTCAGCAAGTCCAAATGAACAAGCAGACATTGACAAGTTAAAATGGATAAATACTTATTTACCAAAAGTAAAGAAACAAAATATTTGTTTTTGTAGAATTGGACAAAATAAAGCAAAAATTATCAAAGACAAACTAAACATTGAAATTGATAATAATTGTTATTTATTAGATGATTATACTAAAAACTTAATTGAATGGAATAATTGCAAAGGGGTAGGCATTAAAAGACTAACATCACTTGCAGACAATTCAAGAAAGATTTGGAAAGGTTTATCAATTAAAAATCTTAATCAACTAACAACTTTATTTGAATAATAAAGTTGTTTTTATTTGTGTAAAGTTTTACAAAATGTGTTGCAAAGTCAAACTTGAAATGGTATAATAATAATGTAAGATAAAGAAAGAAAGGTGTTGATTACAATGACAAACAAAACAAATAAGAAAGGAAATAAAAAACAATTTAAATATGAATTATTAGTATTAATAATATTATCATTATTTGATATTTATTGTATTATTTATCACATAACATTAAATGGATTTAATCTAACAAACATAATAAGAGAAATAATAATTTATTCATTAATAACATTTATGATTTATTACATAACAAAAGACATTAGAAAAAATCCAAAAGAATATAGTTTAAAAGAGTTATGTAAATAACTAAATACTATTCAAATGTAAAGTGTTTTAAATACACTTTACATTTTATTTACAAGATGCGGGCGGCTCGTGGTGGATGGTCACGAGCCGAGTTGTGTGTAATAGGGTACTCTTAGAACTTTACACTCTCTTGACGCTTGAGTGAGTGAGATTTTATTTTTCCTAAAATGTAAAGTTGATAAAAAATTATTGATTTTATTTTATTTATTTGTTATAATAATAATGTAAGATAAAGAAGGAAAGTGAGTTGAAATTATGAAAGAATTATTAGTTAAGGTATTAGTATTTGGGGTTTGTGTATTAGGGTTAATTGGTTGTGTTAAATTATTACAATGGCAAGACCAAAAAAATTATGAACACGCTATTGAAAAATGTGGTAATGTTGATAATATTATTGAATACCATACACAAGAAGGAGATACCTTCTATCATTGCAAAGTTGAAATAAAAAAATAAAAAATATTTCAAAAAAGTATTGACAAAAACAGGGGGTTATGGTATAATTAAAATGTAAGAAGGAAAGGTGATTACATTATGAAATACTACATTTATTGTAAACAAAACAAACAAAAATATTATTATGAAGGATATTTAGACGCAGTTAATGATTATCGTAAACTTGCTGATAGATTAGGAGTTTATCCTTGTGCTTTAATTATTGGCTGTGATTTAGATAAAGAATATGCCTTCTTAAATAAATAAAAAAAACTATTGACAAATAATCAATAGTATGATACAATAATAATGTAATAAAGAAGTCAATAGTTTTTATAAAATATTTATAAGAAACAAGCCTAGTAGCCATTAAGGGCGAAAAGATAAAGAAACCTTAAAATGATTTAATTATATTTTTTAAATCAATTCTAGACAAGTATTTAAAAAAGCACTTTAAATTAAAGTAAAGGAATAGAACGAGATATTTATAAATATTTTACAAAAACTATTGACAAACAAATAATAATGTGATAAAATAATATTGTAAATAAGAAAGGAAGTGTTGAAAATGGCACAAAGAAAAAAATCAGTTGCTAAGGCAATAGTTGACAAAAATGCTGCTCAATTTATGAGAACTGCAGCAAATCTTGCAAGAAAGGGCAAGACAAATAAAAAATTGCATGGTCGCAATGCAAACCCTAAAGCAATGAAATACAACATTGCCTAAAGGGTCTTTTTTTTGTCAAACAATAGTACAACATAACCAGGCGTATCGGCGGGCCGCGGTTGACCGGTGCGGCACGAATTTTGCGAACAAATGCTCGTTTGACATTTTTTAGACAGATCTGATCTGTAAATAAACTGTAAACTAAATCCTAAAAATGACACACGTGGTTGCGTTGTAAAAAAGTTGAAAAAATTTTAAAAAAAGTATTGACTTATTTTTAAAAAAGAGTATAATTAATAATGTAAGAGGTGATAGAAATGAAAAAAATGTATGTTGTAAATACTCCAAAAAAAGATACAAATGTTATCACAATTAAACCTAGAAAAACTAGAGTTCAACTAACAACTTGTAAAAGTGCGACTTATTCATTCTACACTAAAGCAAGTAAAAAAAGTGAAAGAAATTTAAAAAATTCACTAAAAAGACTTGACTTATCAAATCTAATTTGATATAATAATAATGTAATAAGGAAGGAGTGATTGAAATGACTATCACTGAATTAATTAATAAATTAGAGCAATTAAAGGCTCAAGAAGGCGACATTAGAGTTTGTGTGTATGATGAATACACTGCTAATGAAGGTTGGGACTTCGAAGAAGAAGACCTTTACCAAAGCCCAACACCTCACATTGAGTGTATTGAAGACACTGATGAAAAAGTTATAGTTTTATAACTTTTTCAAAAAAAAGTGTTGACAAATAAAACCCAAAGTGGTATAATTAATATGTAAGTAAGGGGAGCC
>JAGCEE010000094.1 GCA_017650795.1 Clostridia bacterium
GAATAAATATATGTTCTAAACTCGTTTTGTTTTCCTGTTCTTATTATATCTTCTGCAAGTGAAGTTGTGTGAGCAAATGATTTTTCTAAGGCGCTAGAAAGTAGCCCTGGGGTTTCAAGAAGGGTTGGAAAAAGCTCACGACACAAGTGTGCCATTTTTTCACCATAGTGTTTTTTAATATATTTTAAATCTGCATTTTCCATTTTTTATCCTATTTATTTTTGTAAATCCGTTATTTTATCTTTATACTCATTTAAAAGTGATGCGGATTCAGGATGAAACGCAAAAGCACCACTACCGATAAAAGACAGTTTTGGCAACTCTAACTTTTTTATAGATTTATTAAAATGCAAAAAATCACTTCTTGCAATTCTTAATTTCGGCAAAACCAATTCTTTTAAGGAATCGTTAAAAAACATGAATCCTTCGCCCGCATAATCTAAATTTGGTAATTTTACTTTTTCTACTTTGTCATTGTAATGAAAAAATCCATAGTCTACTTTTTCTAACAGTGGCAAATCCAAAGTTTTTAATTCCTCATTATAGTTTAAAAAGTTATTTCCAGCAATAGTTAAGGATGGTAAATATAATTCTTCTAGTTCTCGATTCTTACTCAAAAACGAATAACCAACTGTTGACAATGATGGCAAACATAATTTTTTTAATGCTGTATTATTCTCTAAAAAACAATTTCCAACTTCTGCTAATAATGGCGCATTAAATTCTTCTATTGATTTACCACTAATAAAATTGTTACCAACATAAACCAACTGAGGTAGGTTTACTTTTGTAATTGAATCATTATCCACAAGAAAACAATCCTGAACATCTGTTAAACAAGGCAAGTTTAATTCTGTAAGCGAATTATTGCAATAAAGAAAGCAATCACGTATTATTCGCACAGACGGTAAATATAATTTATTGAGTGATGTATTATCACCAAGAAATCTCTTGGAAATAGTTTCCACAGCTGGCAGGTTTATCTCTTGTATCGCATTGTTACAATATAAAAAATTATCTCCAATTTCAACAACATTTTTATTGTCTAGTTTTATTATTTGGTTATATTTATTCAAAGTAACTAAAACATCTTCGCCATTTTTTACTTTAAATCGTACAACCTTATTTTTATTTTCATCTCTTTCAACAGAAACACTTAATATTTTTCCAAAGCTCGCTACAAAACTATCATAAATATCTGAAGTAAATATTTTGCAAGGTTTTTGCATATCTACAATAAAATAATCCATTATGATATACCTAGCGGGGTCGTATTTTTCCACCATCCCATGATGTATTTTTATATTGTTATCACAGTAGTATATATTATCTATTTCATAGTTGTATCTATAATACTTTCCGTCGCCAGCCATAATATAATTATTTAATATAAAATTATCATCACCCACTTTAAATTTTAAATTATAATTCTGTCTAAAAGCATTAGACAAACCAATAATAATATTGTCTAGGTTGTTAGAAAATGTTGCATCTGGATTTGCAACAGTATGGTTATACCTATTTTTTATACTAAGCCAACTATTTTCATTTTTTGAAAACTGTATACTAATTACGCTTGTACCATAAGTATCTTGCCTTTCTGGATTTTTAAAATCCTCTCTTTTTATTTGGTCTACATCTTTTTTTACTGCAAACCAAACCCTACAACTATCTAGCCTTCCCCCTTTAAATGTGCAAAGTTCTTCACCTTTTGCATAATAATGCTTAAAGCTTTGAATATCTTCTTCCGTTTTACATTCTGGATACAATATATATCCAGCCTCATCAAGTAGCTCTTTTGGGGTTTTTGTTTGTTTAATATCTAGTAGAGGGCTAGTATATAATAAGCAAAATAATTATTATAATTAAACAGAAAATGATAATGTCACTTTTTTTAATCATAAGAATCTCCTCGCATTTCTACGAGACAAACACCCAGGA
>JAGCEE010000095.1 GCA_017650795.1 Clostridia bacterium
AAAAGATTCAAGAAATAGGCAAGGATTTTCAAGTTTAAGTTTAAAATAAAAATGGTAAAATAATATGAACTTATTTAAGTTACTACATTTGCTACTAACATTTCAAAGTCTAATTCCTCGGAGCGAGACTCAACTCAATGACGCTATCGGTAGAGGGTTAGCCAAGGTTGTTAGTGTAGAACCATTAGCAATAAGTAACTTGTTTGTTCAGCGATGTATTGGATTGCAACAATACAACATGCCGCCATGTGTTTTTATGGATAGCTTGTTTATCAAGAAGCCCCTATACAGGATAGCCGCTAGGGTAAGCCATAATGTAAATCACCTATGTAGTCTAACGAATATACAGTCAAAAGAAAAACATTCGTTGAAGACTGATTGTCTTTTTAGGCTATCCGTCTTCAAATTCCATATCAAAGAAAAATTTAATGGTGGTTTACCACCAACAAATCCTTTCAGGATTTGTTACCAATAACTTAAAAGGAGTAAATAATGATTTACATTGATTATCTTGGTCAACATGGAGCATTTACAAGTACATTGGAAGGTGATGATTGGAAGATTACAAGTGTAACTGAACATCAAATTTCACAAGAAAAGTTTGAATATAGTTCATTACTTACAACAATGACACATTTAATCTATACAGTAGAAATTACTAATGAATTTGGTAAAAGCATTAAGTTTGATGTTGATAGTGGTGTTACAATAAATGGCACAAATCCAAACAGTGATAGCCCATCATACTACCTTTATAATGAATCAAAAGAACTTAATTATGTTCACTTGAAGATAGGAAGTAATAAAAGGCTTGTTATTATTAGAAGTGCAGATGAAAATGGTAAAGCTGGACTAGATAATAACCTTACCAATTTTTTAAAGAAAGAAATGAAATTTGTTAGAGATTATTTTGAAAAAGCAGAAACAGTAGATTTAAAGAAAAAAGATATTGAAAAGGATTTTGTCAAATGATTTACATTTCATACAAGTTTTGCAGTGATGTAGTTTATAAAGCCTTGGAAGGTAATGAAATTAAACTGGAAACATTTGTTGGTCATAATGAAAATTGTGTAAAGATGAAGTTCGTAACTGACAAGAAAGAAGAATGGATTATACAGTTTGATGATATGGACTTTAGAAAAAACAATAAGAGTGCTTACACACCCTTACATTGGTTTTGTATAACAAAGGACAATGACCCAATTATTTGTTTGTCTGAAGAAGCCAATGAAGATGTTTGGGATGATTTCTTTGGTTGGATTGATTCATTATTGACACCAATAAGAAGTGTAACAGGCAAGCAAATTGAAATTCATAAAAAGAAGGCAAATTTGGAGAAAGACTTTGAATAAGAAACAATTCTTAAATGGCAGATTGACTTTCTATGAAAACTTTTTAGCTTGTGGTGATGAAAAGACTGCCACATTTGCTGAATTAAGGTCACAACTTAATAAGTTGGAAACTGATGAAGATTATATTAAGTTTGTAAGAAGTTTGGATGTACGATTCAACCAAGAACAAGGTTGTAATATTGAAAAAAGATTTTGTAAGAAATACCATATTCCATTTGAGGGTAGGGTGAGTACATATTTAGTTTTGGAATGGAACGGAATGACAAGTGTATACAGGGAAGTAAAATCCTTGGAATACGATGAAAAGCAAAGATACTTTATCATAAATGGAATAAAAAGAGATGATATTTCATTAGTTTATGCAAAGGTTCTCAAGTTTGAATGGGATGATAAGATTTGTGTAGCCACTGATGATAAAAGTGCTACAAATGTAGTCAAACATTACAAGGAACTACTTGTAAAAATTAAGAAACAAGAGATAGAAAAGGATTTCTAATGTTATATTTAAGATACACACACAATCAAATTTATAACAAGATTAATGCAGGATTCAAGAACATTTATGCAGTAGCTGAATTTGTCTATAAGTTACCTGATTCCGAAATATGGATAGATTGTTGGGATGATGAAGGTAACAATTTAAATGCGGCATTACGAAAGATTGTTACCAATAGGCAAAGAAAAGTATTAGAAATTCAAAAAAGAATTAAAGACTTGGAGAAAGACTTTGAAGATAACACTTGAAGATGCCCACAATTTATTATTATCAAAAGGCTTTACCGTGTATGATTACAACACGGATTATTCTAGTGTATATTATGCTTTTGGTGATATAGGTTTTTGTTTATTCTTACTAAATGATATTAAACATAATGAAATAGAAAGAATTTCATATTACGAAATGATACCTGTAAATATTTCTAATGTGGTTAGTTTTAGACGAAGCCGAAGAATTGATGAATATGACCCTACTAAAAAATCAATATTAAGAGAACTTAAAAAATACATTCCAATGCTATATGAAGCTTCTAAGTTAGGAAAAGAAATGAGAGTCAAAATTAAAATTGATGAAATAAGTGAAGATTTTAAGTAAACAAAATTTTACAAAAGTATAGGCTGGTTGTTATTGACAATCAGCCTTTTTATTTCTATATTTAAACTTAGAAATTAAGAGGTAACATATATGGAAGAACAACTACCAGTATTCCCAGTAGGTAACAATCATAAGTGGCACAAGAGCTTTTTGAAAGTTCTTGAGAATCACGAAATATGTTATCATCGTAAGTATGAACGAGATAACCATTTCATAATCAAGCCAGAATATTCTGATTGGATGGATAGATTTGGTATCTATTCTGAAACTTACAAAATTATTATCAATCCGATGTTCAATTATATTCACGGTTACACAAAGCCAATCAAGGGATATAAGAATTACACCAAGACTGATATGAACATCTTGCTTGACCTTATGGATAAGTATTTGATGATTAGTAAGCGAATGAAAGCCAGGGCTAAAATTGAAAAAATTATGGAGGATTTCCAAAATGCTAAGTTTTAACCAAAATATCAAGTTGCTCATTAATGAAGCCAAGAAAGTAGGCTTTATTGTAGATGAAAAGTTTTTGTATCCGAATCCAAATGGTAGTCTGAGAAACCTCTTGAATGATGGTACTTATTGCTTTGGTGAAAGGGTTCTTTCAAAGGCAGAAGATTTTCTTGACCTTAATGTAAATCGTATTTTCAATGATGCATTTTTTGTTCAACAGCCCTATGCCAATGGTATTCATTTGATTTACCTTAGAATTGCCTATCGTGATGGTAAAATTTGGTTTCCGTCGGTTCAATATCTTTATAGTACAGATACAAAGATTGTTGCTTTTGTAGTGCCAATTGTATTAGATGTAAAGGATATTGAAACAAACATCAAGCCAATGCTGAAGAACTTTGAGGAACAATTTAACAAGGTCAAGTTGGAAATTAAGAAATTCTTGATTAAGAAGCGAGTTCTTGAATTGGAAGAGGATTTTCATAAATGATTGAATCTATTGAACAGAAAGACGTAGAATTTGTGGTTTCAACAGGGAAGTTGAGGTATAGCTTGCCTGCTTCTTTAAGCAAGGCTGAAAAGATTACATCTATCAAGCGAATGGAAGAAATTGTAGATGAAAATTGTGAAGAGGCTGATGGTATAGAATTTTTTACATATTGGGAAAAGAATAAACCTTTGTTTGATATTATAATGGAAAAGGATTGTTTTTCAAAAAATATCAAATTTGAACTTAGTAATTGTTCATTGTTCGGTATGTATTGGTTGGTTGGGAATGTAAGTCACGTAGGAATGGAAAATGCAGTAAGACACTATCAATTGGATGTTCCACTAAAGGTTAATTTGTTGAAATACACCCAAATGAATTACAAAAAGGTAATGTTAGAAAAGGATTTTAAGAAATGAATTATAAGGCAAGATTGTGTGGCATTCAGCCATTGGATTGTTCAGCAGCAAATAAGTTTGTACATGTCTGGAATGCATTGAACAACATTGAAAAAGATTTCAATGGTGAAGATAAGTACCCTTCCATTAGAAATATGGCTTATGATGGTAATGAATTATTTACAGATGAATGGTCAGAAAGTATATACCTAGTTTCATTTGTTGATGAAAAGGATGCTATCCACAACTACCTTTGTTTTCACAATTCCTATGATGGTTATAGAAGCCATGCCGATGTAATCAAAATGCCGAGCACTGACAGAAGTTTGTGTACAAATCTTGAACATCTTCACTTGAATGTTCGCATTATTGAAAATGAAACTGAAGAAACTGGTATGGATGAATATGGCGAAATTGACAAGACACTAAATGTCTTTGTCATTACTTATCGTAAGGAAGAATTGTTCGTATGTAAGACTGAACATGTGAATGATTATTACCCTTATGGATTGATTAGATATAATTGCGAAAAGTTACCGCCAGTAAGACTATGACAAATAGTAATGATTTTTTAAAAGAATTGGCTAAGGAATTTGGGCTTGAATATGTTCAATTAAGCCCCGATTCTGCTTTTTTGTATTATCCAAATTTTTATGATATTTGGTTGGTTAATAATTTTGGTTCGGGATATAATAAGATTTCTATTAATTGTATTAATAGAGTTATGATTAGTGATGATTACAAGGCTGAATTAATGGAAGGTGGTGGTGAAGATTATAATATATGGGCTAGTACCGCAATTAGACAAAGATTAGCTACTACTGTCAGACAAGCTAAGAGTGTAATTGAATTAATCAAAAAGACAAAAATTGAAGATAAAATTAAAGATTTGAACAAGGACTTTGAAAACTAAAATTTACAATAAAAGCCTTGACAAACCGAATATTGATTACTACATTATGGTCAAACAATAGGAGATAACTATGGCAAATGAACTTAATACTTGTGCACTTTGTGGTGGTAAATACGAAGGATTTGGCAACTCTACTTGGGGTTGGTGGGAAATGACTACCGGTTGTTCTACCCAGGAAGATAATGAAAAGGGTGAAAAGTATCGTTGCTGCGACAAGTGCAATGCCAAAAAGGTAGTACCTGCCCGACTTTATCTTGCTAAAATGGCAGGGGTTAAGGTTTCTAATGGGGGTTCTAACTAATGCGATTTGGTATTAAGGTTGTTTTTGGTGGTTTGCCAAAGGGTGATTACTTGGTAGATATTCACAAGATTGAGAATGTCTATACACCTGAAAGCGGTAGGGTTTTGTTGAATATGGAAAGTGGTAATCAAATTCCAGTTACATCAAATGACAAGATTTTTGTACGAAATGATTTACAGATTGACTTTAGAGAAGTAGATTTGGAACATTTCAAGGAATTTTTGGAAAAGATTTAAAAATATTTGTTGTTACCTCCTGGTGGCTATTCACTTTATGTGGATAGCCACTTTTTTATAAATATATTAGTATAAAATTTTTGAGGTATTCAATGAAGACAGTTGAATTGAAATGGATAGAAGATGATAACCATACCGTAGCAAAGGATGCTTGTGATACCCTACAAGGCTTGATAGATGGCGGTGCGTTCCCCGATTTGGGGGTAAAATGCGAAGATGATACCCTTTATATCACTGGTGAAAAAGAAGTCCTAGATAGGGCTGTAATGAAGATACAAAAGGCATTTGCTAAGTATGGTCAAATAATGATGAAAGAAGCCAAGAATGGCACAACAGAAGAATTAAGAATAGAATCCTTTGATGATAATGTTCAGGATATATTCAATCATACATTGGCTGAATACGAAACATTCAAGGAAAATACCAAGGAAGAAAGACCAAATACCTATATAACTACTTTGGGTAAGTTTCAATTTAAGTTTAACAAGTTAAAAGAAGCAGCAGCCAAGAAAGATAAGAAAATTTTACAAAACATCTTAATGGAAATTGATGAATTGACTGAATCATTTGAAGAAAATAAGTTTAAGCCAATTAGCGAAAGTTACTTATTTGAAGGTAAACTTATTGATACTGCAGCATTAATGGTTTATAGTCAATTGGTAGATTTGGGTTATAAGCACTCGGCACAGCAAATAATTTTAAATAACATAGATTATATCAATTACCATAGTAATGATAATCCAAGTGAA
>JAGCEE010000096.1 GCA_017650795.1 Clostridia bacterium
CCTATTATATACGAAGGCGTTGTAGGTATTTCCCGTTTCTTTTTTTATGACGCAGATAGTGGAACGCTAATATATCAAAGTAGTATTCCATACTCGGCACTTGACTTGCTTAAAAAGGCAATAATCAATTCGGGCAATTATAGAAAGAGAACGGGTGGTTATTCAATATTTACCTTTGACCCAACAAAGAGTGTTTACCCTTTCTATATAGACCCTAACTTTGAAGATGAACTTGCTTCAACACAAGTTATTGAGAACTTTTACAACCAAAAGAACTTATGGGAGATTATGCTTGAAGTAGGGTATTATATTCACGCAGTTCCAGAGATTAAGTTTGGTGAAGATGACAAGTTTATAATTACTTTCAATAGATTAGGGGAAACCGACTTAAAAACAAATAAATGCACTAAACAAAGTATATACAATTTTAGGGGCATTGAAGATTATATATCGGCGTGTAGTTCCTATGTAAATAATATGGTGCAACTAGACGGGGAAATTACCGAGTGGGTTGCGCCAAAAACAAGTAGTGAAAACTATTTGATAGCAAATGACACTTGTAATATTCAAGTTTCTAAACCTATCATTGAGTTATTAAGTGTAGTAGCAAAAAGAGTAGGCGCAACAGGGACAGGACACGATACAATACCACTAGGCACGGAACTAGACCTTACAAAGTTTATATTTGAAGAAAACATTTACAATACTTTGGGAATAGACGCACACACATTTATTAACAAAGGCGTTGCATTGTATTATAAATTAGGTGATAACAAAATTGAAGGTTGCCAATATCAATTACCAACAGTTAGTCCAGGTGATGTTTATAATGATTATGCTATTAAAAAAGTTATTTGGAGCGCACACGAAGGTTATGATGACGATATACAAAATAACACAAGTGGTTGGACTAATGTAAAAGTAAATGATTACATATTCAAAATAACATATAGAACACAAGATAATGTAAGATTACAAAGCACTAGACCTGACCTACGCAAATACTTGTTAAGTTCAAAGTATGATAAAGTGCCACAACAAGTCCAATTTAACAACCAACAAGACATACTTGTAGATAGTGTTAAGTTCGGCAACAATGTTTATGGCAAATTGATAAGAACGGGCAATACTAACTATAAAATGGCAGAGTGGGCTACGAGTTATGATAACATTAAGCATAAAGGCGAATTATACGATATTAACGGCGACTTATACTATGTTGCAAAGGTTAAGCATACTATTTTCTCAACACATATAATTAGTGATGTAGAATATGCAAAAGATTACAACCAGCTCTCACAAGTAGTAGGTATTCCAAGTGAACCAAGATTTTATGAAATAAGCGAGCAAAGTTCTATTAGGCGTGATGTTTCTATCAATGAATATATTTATCTTGGTTTAATAAAAGGTTTTGGGCTAGATGAAATAGGGCGTGGAACTCTATTAAGCGTAGAACACTTGTCTAAACTTATGTTTGCTAACGAAACAGGGTTTTCCAAGTTTATGTTATTGACTTTCAAAGGCGACAAACACGCAACCAACTTTGAGTATGCGCTGGGCGATAAAGAGTTTAGAAAAGACATACTCTTGCCTATCAATGCTTATTCAAGTGGCACAACTTTGACCTATGAAGTGGACTGCGTAGACAATTATAGCGCAGGAGATAAAGTAGTCAATTCTATTCAACCTGTTGACGCCAACGAAAACTATAACTCATTGTTAGCAGAGAGATACACGGACAAATATGGCAAATCTGCCCTATTAGATTTCTATGTTCTTGATAATGTAGATATTTTACAAGGGGGCAACGACCAAAGAGCAAATGTTATGGCTTTACCTGAAAGAGA
>JAGCEE010000097.1 GCA_017650795.1 Clostridia bacterium
GAGCCCTTTAGATATTCGCCATCTTTTGTAAATAAAAATACAGGACGGTTATACTCTTCTAATATTTTAGAACATTCTATTCCCAAAATACCTTGGTCCCAATTTTCACTCCAAAGAATAATTGCTGGCATATTGGTTATGTCTTTATCTTTTAACATTCTTTTGCAATCTTCATTTATTATTGCGCCAAGCTCTTGTCTTTTGGTGTTATGAGCCATTATTTTATTTATAAGTTCTTTAATTCTTGATGGATTGTTTTCAAAATATAATAATAGCGAATCTACTGCATCGCCCATTCTACCACTTGCATTTAATTTTGGCGCAATTTTGAAGGCAATATCCGAAGAATCTGGCTCTTTAATAGACACCTTGTTTGCATTAAACATATGTTTTAAGCCAAGTGGCAATTTGTCCATACAAGCAAAGCCTAGTCTGGTTAGTATTCTATTTTCGGAAACCAAAGGAACAATATCGGCAATAGTCGCAATAGAAACTATTGGCAAGTATTCACTAGCCTCATCTAATGAGGTTAGTGCTTCACTTAGTTTGTATGCAACACCTGTGCCACAAAGTCCTCTAAATGAATACTCTTGATTTTGAAATTTGGTATTTATTACTATGCAATCAGGAATTTTATCTGGAATTTCATGATGGTCGGTAATAATCATTTTTATTCCTAGTGTTTTTGCATATTCAACTTCTTCAACAGCAGTTATACCACAATCCACTGTGATTATTAAATCTGGCGAATAAATGTTTTTTATTTTAAGAAGTACATTTTTTGTTAAACCATAGCCATCTACATAGCGATTTGGTAAAAAATACTTAGCATCACTGCCCATCTTTTTTAGTGTTTTTATCATGATTGCGGTGGCAGAAATACCGTCCACATCATAATCTCCAAACACAAGTATTCTTTTGTTTTGTTTAATGTATTCTTTAATGGTGTTTACTGCATCAGTCATTCCAAGCATGGTAAATGGACTTTGTAATTCTACCTTTTCTGGCCACAAAAAATCTGATATCTTTTGTTCGGTATCATATCCTCTTGATATTATTATTCTCATAACCTTTTCTGATACACCAAATCTATCAGAAAAACTACGCACCATAGATTCGTCTACGCCGGCATCAAAATATTTAATAAACTTCATAATGATTTGTAGTTTGAAAAATCAAACTTTCCTTTATGATTTTATTATATATCTAATGCAATCAAACGGCAAACAAAATTAAGTATTTTGTTGCATAAAATAATCAAAGTGTTGTTTAGAATGATTGTAAACTAAAAATCCAATTCTTGACACCATTTAATGATTATGATATAATGCAAACATATTAGGAGATAATATTATGGATAAAGAAGACCTAGTTGAAAAAATTAAATTTATTGGAAATAACACTATGTATTCATTTACTCTTTTACATGAGCCATGGAATTATTTGAGTGTAGATAAAAATATTCTAAATTTATTTTTTTGTAAATTTGGAATAGACTATGCAAAAGAATATATAAATAAGCATAAAGGTACTTTTTATCATCCACTATGCCAAGGCGACTTTGAAAGAGAATATGAAAAGGCGGGCATTTTTAGAACAAATACATTTATTGTAAATAATTTTGATAAAGCTCTTTGTTTTTGTGTATTTGCCACAGAATTTTTGAACATAAATGATAATAAAAATATAAAAAAATTTAATATAGTAAAAAACACCGAATTATTTGATAAAATCATGAGTTTATTATCACAAGATGGCACTTTTAAAAATTTAACAGGATTATTAGATTATATTTATAGCAATATTACAAAGGAATATATATATATTTCTGATGAGTTAAACTTATTATACGATTATGCAGAAGATTTTGTTAGAGAAAACACCAAGGAACAACTTGTAAAGGAAATTGAAACTATATATAAAAGTATTAGAATCAGAAAAACAAAGAATAAAAACAATACAAACGATGAATTATATAGATAACAATGCTAATAAAAAACCACCATACAGTCTGGTGGCTTTTTTTACAAAAAATTCGCAAATGTAAAACTTTGCGAATTTTTTATTATTTACTAATTATTATATATTTTTTTAATGCTTTTTATATACTTTTTTCATCATCTTTTGTTGTTTGTGCATAGTAAGTTAACTCACCGTTAGATAATCCACATAGTATTCTAGTATCAGAATAACCTAAACTTGCAAAAATTTTATCTAATTCTGAATGATCTATAACCGTTGTGTCTGGATACTTTTTAGTTATAGCTTCATTTATGTCATTTTTAGCAGTTGCATCTATGTCATTCATGTTAATAACACGTTTTGTTGATAACAAGGTTTTTCTACTAGTAATAACGCAAGGAAGTGCACTGCTTTTATTTACAAGGCAAAAACTAAAAAAAACATCTTGGTTATATTCTTTTCTATAATAATCTCTAACAATTCTATCAACTTCTTCTTTATTTAATCTCATATTTCCTCCATTTTTTAACCATATATAATAATACACTAAAGCTATAAAAAGTCAATAGTAAATTTTTTTTAATGAATATATAAAAACACACACCATAAGATAAAGTGGTGTGTGTTTTTACATGTAAAGTGTTTGTTCTGCCTATTAGAGCAAAACAAAAGAACTACTATTTGGCAGCAGTCCTTTTGTTTTGATTGTTTACTAGGATTGGGTTTCTTGTCGATTTTGAATATATACCTGTTAACACCGTTTAAGTCA
>JAGCEE010000098.1 GCA_017650795.1 Clostridia bacterium
ACTTTGACAAATGAGAAGCAGTAATGGTTTGACCACCATACTGAGAACTTGCTACTTGTGCTACGATTTGTGAAGCAATATTACAAGCATTTCTAAATGTGTGTGGCTTGTCAATTTTGGTACCGGAAATAATTGTACCATTTTGAAGCATATCATCCAAGTTAATCAAAGAACAGTTGTGGATTGGCATTGCGAAGTAGTCCATATCGTGAAAGTGAATAATACCTTCCTTGTGGGCATCATAAATATCACTTGGAATTAAGTATCTTTGTGAAATATCCTTAGAAACTTCGCCTGCCATATAATCACGCATTGTTGAAACAATGTTTGGATTCTTATTAGCATTTTCCTGTTGAATATCTTCATTTTCGCCATTTAATAGGGACAAAACTCTATCATCAATAGTATTCTTTCTTTCTTCAAGAGCTTTTTGATAACGGAATGTAATATATTCAGTTGCTACTTCAAACTTACCGGCTTTCATAATAGATGTTTCAACCATCTTTTGAATATCTTTGTAACCAATAGCAACTGGAGAATTTTTACAGTCATCTTCAATAGTTTTAGCTATATCTTTGATTTCCTGAATAGTTAGTCTATCTTCCAATCTAACCTTTTCATTCGCTCTTGATATAGCTTCTATGATATTATTACGGTTGAATTTTACTTCAGAACCATTTCTTTTTCTTATGTTCATATACAATTCCTCTTTTATAACCTACAATAATAAACTCACATCAATTTTCTTTTTCTTGAATGGGTATTAGTATTTATATTTTTCCCAAATTTAGTATTAAAGAACTTTGAATTGGAAAAATTGTAAAAATTTGTTTACTATTAAACCATTAAAAAAGAACTAAAGGACGAATCCTTTAGTTCTCTTCTTGTACTTATAATTTTTAATTAAACTTCGTCACCGAAGAAAGCAGCTGCACGATTGATGTAATCATCTTCATAAGTTGGTTTCTTTGGAGTTTCAACTGGTTGTTCAACCTTTGGTGCTTCAGCAGGGGTTTCCTTTGTAGCATCTTGGGTTGGAACTTCTTTCTTCATTTCAACATCTGGTGCGGTACGAGTTCTAATGCCATCAGCATTCTTTCTAGCCATTTCCCTATCAAGGACAGGTCTACGAATTGGTGTGCCATCCTGGGTAGCTACTCTACGAACGGGACGGTCATTACCTTCATTTCCACCTGCAACTGGGGCAACTGGTTTCTTAATTTGTTCATCATCAAGTGCCTTTTCTATTCTATGAACATCAAAACCGTGGTCGCGGGCTACTTGCTTTGCTTGGTCAAGTCTTGACATTTTACGAATTGTAAAGCCATTTTCTTCTGCAGTACGAATTGCAGCACCCAACTTTTCATCGTCATTCATTTCTCTACGAGCTGGACGAGTTGGACGGGTTTCTTCGTAATCATCTTCTCTAGTGCGAAGGGGCTTGAACTTACGCTGTGGTTCTGGGTCTTCTTCAACTACTTCACGATAACGAGGAGCTGGTTTAGTTGGTCTTGAATATCTTTCATCTTCAAAATCATCTTCGTATCTTGGAGCTGGACGGGTCTTGCGAACAGGTCTTTCTTCTTCATAACCATCATCTTCATAGTTGGTGGTGCGAGCCTTACGAACTGGTCTTTCTTCGTAATCACCATCTTCATAGTTTGTTGTACGAGTTTGACGGGTAGGTCTTTCTTCGTATTCTTCTTCGTATCTTGGTTGGCGAGTAGTTGGTCTAGCTGGACGATAATCTTCATCATCATCTTCATTAGCCTGACGAGCCAATTCGCGGCGTGAACGGAAACGGTCTAAATCTCTTTCATCACTTTCTCTTGGTGGCAAAACAGTATATCCATTTCTTTCTACCGTTCTACGGGCAACCCTTAATGTATCTTTATCAATCATTATTTCACCTCAATTAATTAATTGTGCTTGAACAAATTAGTAATTTATGTATAACAAAAATTATTTTTAAAATTTATTTTCCCACGTGAAACCTGTCGCTCTGCTAAAGCAGAGAACCTTCTAATTTAGAAGTGTCTTTATACAACAGTTCCTGTTTCATAGAATCACTACTTTTTAGGGTTTGCAAAGCAAACTTATCATCCATAGTTGGATTCTCCACAGGCATACTAGAATATGAATCTAGGGTTTCGGTATTTCGTACCGTACCTTTATCTAAAATTCGTAAACCTTCATTCATTATATTGATAGCCGCATTTATATCACGGTCGTGATGTTCACCACAGTTAGGACAAGTCCATTCACGAACTTCCAATC
>JAGCEE010000099.1 GCA_017650795.1 Clostridia bacterium
ATAATTTACCCTGTTTATATCTTGGGCATCACCGGTTTGATTTGCGTATTTTTCTGCATCATAATTTTGCTTTTTTAATAAGTTTAAATCTAACTGACTTAACACATTGTTAAATTGAATTACATCTTCCTTAAAAATATCATAAGCTCCTTGCCAAATGTTTAATTTTGACTTAATATCATCTGTCAATGTTAACTCATTATTATCATAAGCTTTAATAAATGTGTTGTAGTAGTCTTTTGCAGCAGAATAATAATTGCTATATTCTGATGCTTGGCTTTTGGCATTAAAAGCCCTAACTACTTTAATAGAAACATCTACAATTTGTAAGTTTGTTGCATTTATTGCAAGTGCAACATCTACATTTGGACTTATTAGTTCCGCCTCTGTGCTATAATCTGAAAAATCATAACAGCCAACTCTTCTTGCTTCAAACACACTATCGGATAATGCTTTTGCCTTTTCTATTAGTGTAATATACTCTCTTTTAAACTTTAACAATCTTGTTTTTTCTATATTGCTTGTTGCTTTTTGTTCAGTATTAAAAGTTATATTAGATTGATAATTATCTTTTGCCTTATTAAATGTTTTAAGTTGGGCATTAAAATCATCTAAATCTTTCTTTAAATCATAAACTAATTTTTTAAACTCATCATTTGTATTATTTGCTATGGTCAAATCGCCGTGATGATTTTTTGCATAAGATATTGCTGACTGAAAAATCGGTTCAAAAACAGTTTTTAACTCTGCATAATCTGCGCCATAAGAGGCATTCATAATTGCATTTATGTTGTAAGAATATGTAATGTTGTATGCCTTGTCAAAATCTTCACTTAAAAATACCTCTTGCGACTGCGCTGATATGGTTTCCCAATATTTTTCGCCAAGCTCGCCACTGCACCCACTAATAATAAACACAAAACAAATAAGAACTAATAAAATGGATAACTTTTTCATATTACACCTCCACTATTAAGTCAACAAAGCTTTGGATGTTTGCCCTAACCTGTTCGTCTTCAATGGAATTGATATATTCTTCTTTTAAAGTTGAATATTGCTTTGCTATATTACTTAGATCTAACGATTTGGCATTTACCATAAAACCATCTATTTTTGCCTTGTTATCTAAATAATTATTTAAGTTTGCAGTTTCAATTTTGTGTTCCATAGATGTTATTGCTTGCTTTATTTTTGCCACATCGGTTTCTTCGTCTGCATTAAAATATGCATTGCATAATTCAACATAATAAGCAACTTGTAATTTAACTTGATTGTTAATGTCACTAATATTTTTTGTACCATATGCAAAAATTAAACCTGCGTTATAATAAAAACTATTTAGTTGGCTATTAGCATTGTCTAATACAACAACAAAGTTTTCTATATAAGTTTTCATTGTTCCAATATGCTCATAACCACTGTCTTTTATTTTGTAATATGTATCAAGCAAGTACTTATATCCTGCTTTATATAACTCTACTACTCTTTTATAACTCTTTTCATACTCAGAAATTATTTCGCCGTTATCATTTTCATTTACGATTTCACCAAAAGCTAATACTTTTTCTTTTACTATTTTATATGTATCAACCTCATCGGACATGGCTTGCAAAAATGCTTTCTCTTTTTCCATTTCTAAGTTGTTTTGGTTAATAATAGTAAGCATATCTCTTATTGCTTCATCTACTTCTCCAACCACATTCTTTTCATCAATAACAACTTTACTGTTGTACTCGTTCATAAGATTAAAAAGTGCTTGATTTTTATTATTATTGTTTAGTGCAAAATATGCAACACAGGCTATTGCAACTATCACAACAAATGCAATTAAAACTTTATATATTTTTTTCATTTTAACTCCTTATGGTTATTTTATCATATTGACATTTTTTTTGCAATATCAAATTACAAAATAAGAAAAACCAAATGATTCGCATTGTATTTGCGTGCTTAAAAAAGCAATATAATAATTATATTGCCCTATAATCTAACTATGGCCTTTGTCGTTGTCTGGGTTGTTCTTTTTCTCTTTTTTTAAAGGAGCAAATCCTTGACCTATTGCCTCAGAAACAGGGCAAGAAAACATAAATGCGTCCTTATCTATATTTGAAACAATTTGCCTAAGCCTCATTGATTCTGACCTTGTGACAAGTGTTAATAAAACAATGCCATCACTTTTTGTATACATTCCTTTTGCATTAAAACCCGTCACTCCTCTATCTATTTCCTTCATTATTGCCTCGGATATTTCCTCGTACTTGCTTGAAATTATATAATACCCTCTAACGCCCTGAACACCAGAAACAACAACATCGGAAACTTTTGTCATAATCCATATTGCTATAAGTGAATATAGCGAAAGACTTAAATTGTTGTATGCCAAAAAAGATAATCCCACAACTATTGCATCAACAATAAAGATTATATTTCCAACCGATATTTGTTTGTATTTATTGTTTACAATATTTGCCAACAAATCACTTCCACCTGTGGAACCATGCCCTCTAAAAACGAGTCCAAGTCCTATGCCGGTTAATACTCCACCATAGATTGCACATAAAAGCAAATCGGAGCCACTAAGGCCAATATCGAAATTGCATATCTCTATAAAAAGCGAATAGGCAGCAATACCGATACCCGTGTTGATTGCAAATTTTATTCCCATTTTTTTAAATGATATTAAAAACAAAACTGCATTTATGCAAAGGTAGAACACAGACGGATGAATACTCCACCCCAAGTTCTCTTGCATCAAATTTGAAACTATTGCACTAAGGCCCGAAAAACCACTGGGCGAAATTTTGTTTGCATTTAAAAAAACATTAAAAGAAAAGCCCATTAAAAAAGTGCCTATTATTACAAAAATTGTATCTTTTGCGTGAAAAAAGTTCTTTTTTGTTAATATTTTATTCATTTTTTCTCCATTTTTACTAATTATTAAATAATGGTATCGTAGATTTTGCTGTAAGATTTATATCTGCACACTCCATACCATTTAATAACTCAAAGTATGCACAAGAACCAATCATTGCTGCATTATCTGTGCAGTATTTTAAATCTGGCATATATAAATTATACCCCTCTTTATTGCACAAATCCAACAATTTTGCCTTTAAGTACGAGTTTGCAGAAACACCACCAGCAACCACAAGTTTTGCCTCACCAAAATCCTTCATTGCTTTTATTGTTTTATTAGAAAGTTCACCAACAACCAATTTTTGAAAGCTTGCAGAAATATTTGGAATATTTATCTCTTGGTTTTTTTGGTTTAAATTATGCACATAATTTATAACTGCCGTTTTTATTCCACTAAAAGAAAAATTGTATGTGCCAGCAAGAATATTTTTATGAGTAAATTCTATGCAAGGCTCTCCAAGTTTTGCCATTTTATCTATGTTTAGACCGCCTGGATAACTTAGCCCCATAACACGTGCAACCTTGTCAAAACATTCGCCGACAGCATCATCTACAGTTGAGCCAACAAGTTCAAAGTTTTTATAATCTTTTACTCGTAAAATAGCAGTGTGTCCACCACTAACAAGCAAACACATAAATGGTGGCTCTAAGTTTTTGTGTGTAATATAATTTGAAGCAATATGTCCTTTAATATGGTTTATTGCAAGAAGTGGCTTATTTAAAGCAAATGCCAAACCTTTTGCAAAACTCACACCAACCAAAAGCGCCCCAAGTAAGCCTGCGCCGTATGTGACAGCAATTAGGTCTATATCATCAAAAGTTATATTCGCCTGCCTTAATGCCTCTTGGCAAACGTTGTCTATTGCCTGAATATGATTTCTTGATGCAACCTCCGGAACAACACCACCAAATCGTTTGTGAATTTCTATTTGAGTATCTATAACACAAGATAAAACTTCTCTACCATTTTCTACAATAGCGACACTAGTTTCGTCACACGAAGACTCTATCGCAAGTATTCTTACTTGTGATTTTTTTCTTATCTCGTCCAACTTTTTATCCATTTGCTGTTTGTATGTCATTTTAATCCTTTTTTTACTATGTTTTATTAGTTATTCGGTGCTTTAATTCACATATTTGCATATAAGCATTATTTGTATGCCGTGTTTTTTTACAATAAAGATATATTAGTTGCTTTTTACTAAGTAGTCGTTGATAAATGGTTGAATATTGCCATTCATAACGCCATCAACATCGCTTGTTTCATACCCTGTGCGATGGTCTTTTACCATCATATATGGTTGAAACACATATGAACGAATTTGACTACCCCATTCTATTTTTTTGATTTCGCCCCTAATACTGCTTAGTTTTGCCAGTTCTTCTTCCTCTGCCTTTTGGGCAAGTTTACTATATAGCATCTTCATACAAGTTTCTCGGTTTTGAATTTGACTGCGTTCGGTTTGACAACTAACAACTATTCCACTAGGAATATGTGTTATACGAATCGCAGATTCTGTTTTATTTACATGTTGTCCCCCAGCGCCACTAGAACGGTAGGTATCTACCTTTAAATCTTCCTGTCGTATTTCTATATCTGGTGCTTTTTCCAGTTCTGGCATAACATCTAGACTGGCAAAACTTGTGTGCCTGCGCGCATTTGCATCAAATGGTGAAATTCTAACCAGCCTATGAACACCCTTTTCACATTTTAAATAGCCATATGCGTTTTCACCAATAACTTCAAAAGTAATACTTTTTATTCCTGCATCATCGCCGTCCAAAACATCAAGCACTTTAATTTTATATCCCCTAGAATTTGCATACATCTCATACATTCTATAAAGCATATTTGTCCAATCTTGCGCCTCGGTTCCACCCGCGCCGGCATGAAGTGTTAGTATTGCATTATTATAGTCGTATTTGCCAGAAAGCAAAGTTTCTATTTTAAAATCTTGCAAAAATGATTGTAATTTTTCTATTGTTTTAGTTAAGCCATCTTCTACCTCTTGCTCTGGTTCTAGTTGCAAAAGTTCAATTGCTGTTTTTGCTTCGTCTATTAAATCTTGAGCATATTTTATTTTTTCTAACTTTTGTTGCCTTGATTTTAACTGCTGACCCACTTTTTGAACATTATATAAATCATCATAAAAATTATTTTTTAATTGCTCTTTTTTTAAGCTCTCTATCTCTTCTTTTAATTTTGCCTCGTCAAAGACACTCCTTTATTAAATCTAGTTGCGATTGACATTCTTCTATCTTTTTTATTTCATTTTCCAAAATTAACATAAAATCACCTTTTTAAATAAAAAATATCAAATATTTAATCATTTTTTAATAATTTTTACTTGCGTTAAAAGTATTAAAAAATATTCTCTCTTACAATAAGAGAGAATATCATTATTTTATTACATTGTCAAATAAGTGCGCCGTTAGTTTAAATATATACAAATATTATTTACTATTTTTTTGAGCGCGAGTTAAAGTAATTAAATTATTGTTAATTTTCATACCCTTAATAATTTCTTTAACCAATATTTCTAGCATTTTTCCCTTTGAATAATCGGCAGGTGCAATAAAGTTTATTTTGTTGTTGTTTAATAAGTTTTTAACTTTTGTATCATTCTTGCTTTTTGGGTTATAAACACCTATTGCTTTGCCACCATTATTCATTACAAGTCTCATACATGGTATGTCTGTAAAACTATCCCCAATATAAATCATATTTTCAAAAGGAACATTTCTTGCATCTTTATCCATTATATCATTTATGGAATCATC
The DNA here is from genome assembly GCA_017650795.1 of Clostridia bacterium. Taxonomy (GTDB): domain Bacteria; phylum Bacillota; class Clostridia; order Christensenellales; family UBA1242; genus HGM11367. The sequence continues at coordinate 5,698 of JAGCEE010000099.1, forward strand.
ATACTCGTCAAGACAACCCTTATTTATTCTATACAAAAATTGTGTTTTGTTTGTGTAATTAACTGATATGGTTGGCCAAATGGCTTTTCCCTCGTCATCATAAAGATATGTACATGCATAAATCTTTTTAAAGTATTTTGCTATTTTTGTTCCTAAAATCATTTCTTTGTCGCCGGAAGAAACCAAATAATGCTCAATTTTTACACCTATTGATTTGCCAAACTCATTTATTCTATCAAACCACGTTTCTACGCCGTCAAAAAGTTCTACCGTTGAGCCAAACTCTTGTAATTTTTCTCGCGTTAAAACAATACCTTTTGCCAATGCCTCATTTATCATTCGGTACATGTTAATCAAAATTCTATCGGCTTTTTCTTCTTCAACCATTATATCGGATTTGCCCCAAAACTCACTGCTATTAGTATTTAGTGCCTTAAAATATCCATATGATTGCATTTCATTAGGTGATAATGTTGAATCAAAATCATAACATATTGCTATTGTTGGTAATTTCATATTTACTCCTTTATTTATTTTTCTATTGATTTACCTTTAAATGACGTTTCATAAAAGAAATCAATGCATTTTTCTCTCTTATTCATGAGGTCTTTCATGATGTACATTTCTTTGCGGTCTTGATAATACAATTTATTATACTCGTTTATTAACTCCATATTTATTATATTTAAAATATCCATTCTATAATACTTTTGCAATTCTCTTTTTTTACCCATAATTGTTAATGGTATACTTCTGTTTTTATTATATTGCCATACATCTTTTTTTGTATGAGGATATTTTTTTGTATTCTCAAGTATAATCTTATTTGCAAGTTTTGCAGAGCCCTCAAATGCTCTTTTTTCTCTTGGGGTTAATAAATAAACTGCTTTTCGAATATATTTTTCAAATGCGTCTTTTGTGACAACAAGAGATTTTTTAGTTTGCGTACCAATTCTTGAATTTATAGCAACAACCGCATTTTTTAAAAATAAGAAATCAACTGCCATTTCTTTTGTGACATAATCAAATTGTTTTGTGGATTTATTGTATATTTTACCCTCTAACGGTAATTTTAATATATCTTCTATATGATACATTGGATTTATATATGCATTTATTGGTAAATACTTTTGCACATATTTTCTAATTATCTCTGTTGCAACCTGATGATCTTTTTCGTGAATACATTCATGCAGTATTGTTGTTAATGCTGAATAGCCATTGCAAGAATCAAAATAGCTTAATACCAACTCTATTCTACCATTTTTTGACATTGCAGTAAAACTAACATCTTCTGGTAATGGAGTATTGCTCAAAAATTCAAACTTTGGCATTTTGCCACTATAACCCAACTCGGATAAAAATTGTTCTTCTTTCCATTTTAAAACTCTAAGTCTTTCGGCAAGTGTAAGGTTTTCCCAAACAACTTCCGTGAAAGCTGCATTATGGTTATTAATGGTTAAAAACACTTCGTGTTCTATACCATTTTCTACATAATATGTGCAAATAGGCTCATCTGACTGAATTTTAAAACACTTATTTACTAAATAGTTATTATCAACATTAACATTGCCCGTTAAAGCAATACCCATTTGTTTTAAGTATTCTCTATTATTTATCATATTTATTTCCTATATATATTTTAAATAAAAACCATGCTATTGTCAATAATGAATTTTTGTTAATGTTTAATATCCTTTTTATACTAAAATATATACATGTTAATTTTATTTTTAACTATTCGTTTAGGTGTAAAAAAAAATCACGTACAATCGACGTGATTTTTAATTATTGTTTTTTATGATCTTGCGTTTAATTTGATTCCAGGCCCCATGCTTGTTGCAACAGTCACATTTTTAATATATTGACCTTTTGCAGCTGCTGGCTTTGCCTTGATAACCGCATTCATAAGTGCTTCGTAGTTTTCTAAAAGTTTTTCTTTACCAAAACTTACCTTTCCGATAACTACGTGGATATTGTTTGTTTTATCTAAACGATATTCCACTTTACCAGCCTTGGCTTCTTGGATTGCCTTTACAACGTCCATTGTGACGGTACCGCTCTTTGGATTTGGCATTAAACCTTTTGGTCCAAGAACTCTTGCAATACGGCCAACAACACCCATCATATCTGGGGTTGTAATACAAACATCAAAATCAAGCCAGTTTTCGTTTTGAATTTTAGAAACTATTTCGTCTGCCCCAACGTAGTCTGCGCCAGCTTTTGCTGCTTCGTCTGCCTTGTCGCCACGAGCAATAACCAAAACTCTAACACTTTTACCTGTTCCGTTTGGAAGAACAACAACACCACGAACTTGTTGATCAGCATTTCTACCATCAACACCAAGTCTTAAGTGAAGTTCTACTGTTTCATCAAATTTTGCCTTTGCTGTGCTAACGGCAAGTGCAAGGCCTTCTTCTACTTCGTAGAGTTTTGACCTGTCAATTTGACCAGCAATCTCTGTGTATCTTTTTCCGTTTTTCATAAAACCTCCTGTGGTTTTAACAAATCACAAATATGTGATTCTCCCACTTATTCTTCTACAACAACGCCCATAGACTTGCATGTGCCAATAACCATCTTCATTGCTTGTTCTATGCTTGAAGCATTTAAATCTGGCATTTTGGTTTCTGCGATTTCTTTAATTTGAGCCATTGTTATTTTTCCGACTTTTGTTTTGTTTGGTGCACCAGAACCCGATTCGATTCCAAGAGCCTTCTTAATAAGAACTGCTGCTGGAGGGGTTTTTAGTACAAAATCAAATGATCTGTCTTGATAAATAGTTATCACAACAGGAATGATAAGACCTGCTTGTTTTGCGGTTCTATCATTAAAATCTTTGGTAAATGCTGCAATGTTGATTCCATGAGGACCAAGTGAAGATCCTACTGGAGGTCCTGGTGTAGCTTTACCTGCTGGTAATTGCAATTTAACAATTGCATTGATTTTTCTTACAGCCATTGTATTTTTCCTCCTTATGTGGTTATTCGAGATGCGTGTAAGAAGTACATCTCTCCCACTAAATTTTTGCTTTTTTAAAAAGCGGTATATTTAAACAAGCAATGCTTGGTTAAACCAAATTTATAACAGTTTAATGTGATGTTTGCACAAAATATTAGTCGTTTATTTTTCTTAATTGAGAATATTCAAGGTCTACCGTTGTTTCTCTACCAAACATTTCTACTTTTACTTTTGCTCTTGGTACTTTTTCGTCGGCAGAAATTGATACAACCTCACCAATCATAGTATCAAGTGGACCTTCGATTATTTCTACCTTGTCGCCAGGAGCAAGGTCAAACTCTACCTTAATTTTTTCTAGTCTTAATCTTTGAACTTCTTCTGGTGTTAAATCTAGTGGTCTACCCTTTGGTCCGGTAAAACCTGTTATTCCTCTTGTTCTAGTCACATTGTGCCAAATATCATCACCGTAAATCATCTTTACAAGCAAATATCCTGGCATTATCTTTTTTTGAACAAGTGTTTTTTTGCCCTTCTTTTCTTCTATAACATCTTCCATTGGAATAACAATATCAAAAATTCTATTTGTTAATCCATAGTTTACTGCCATTTGCTCTAAATTTTCTTTTGCTACATTTTCGTAGCCTGAGTATGTGTGAAGAACATACCATTTTGCATTTTCCATGTTTATGTTTTCCATAATTTTACTCCCCAATACTCTTTGTTAAAAAGTTATAAAATAGGCTTAGTAGTTGGTCTATTCCAAAAATAACAACCAAAAAGACCAAAGTCACAGATAAAACAACCAAAGTTTCTTTAACAACACGGTTAAAAGATGGCCAAGTGACTTTTTTAAGCTCACTGAATGCACCTTTTAATTTGTTTGGTTTTTTGTTTTTTGATTGTTTTTTGCCTTTTGGCTTTGTGTCGTCTTCTTCAACTACTATTTCTTCGTGGTCATCATCAGGTTGCATTGCACCTTCTTCCAAAACCACTTCTTCTGCCTTTTCTTCTTCGTCTAAAACTAACATATTAACTCCTTTTTATTAACCATTTGGTGATTTACGTTTACACCATTTCCCTCAAAGTATAGGGAATGCAGTTAAAGTGGATTTATTTGGTTTCCTTATGAAGAGTACGCTTGTTGCATTTTGGACAGAATTTTTCCATTTCTATTCTATCTGGATTTGTTTTTTTGTTTTTTGATGTTGCATAATTTCTTTCTTTGCATTCTGTGCAAGCAAGGATTATGTGTGTTCTACTTGGATTTGCCATTTGTTTTTCTCCTTAAAAAATAGCGCCATACGGTGCTTTATACGATATGTAATATATCACACACGCGCACATATGTCAACTGGTATTTAGAAAAAATCTATAAAAAAGTATCTTAGGCGTGTTCCTAAAATACTTTTTGTAATTATCCAACTGTATAAAGTTATCAAAACGTTTTTTCACGATATTTTTAAACCTTTTTTGTTTCCTTTAAGGTTATTGTTCTATTAAATACTAATTTTTCTTTTGTGCTGTCTTTATCTAAACAGAAGTAGCCATTACGAACAAACTGATAACGTTCATCTTTGTCGAAATCAATGTCTTCTACATAACAATTACTTAATACTTGCTTTGAATTTGGATTTATTTTAAAGCCATTGGTTGCTCGTTCTTGACCTTCTACTTCCTCGGCACTGTCTTCATCTATTAGATTTTCAAACAACCTACACTCTACGCATTTTGCATGGTTTGGATTTACCCAATGTATTGTTCCCTTAACCTTTTTTGTACTGCCAGAGCCAGATTTTGTTTCTGGGTCATATGTGCAATAAATGGTTGAAACATTGCCGTTTTCGTCTTTTTCATAATCCTCACACTTTAAGATGTATGCACCCATAAGCCTTACTTCGTTGCTAGGGTAAAAACGGAAATATTTTGGAATCTGCTCTTCCACAAAATCTGCACGGTCTATGAGTATTTCTTTTCCAAAATAATACTTTCTTTTTGGGCTATTTTCTTTTTGTGGGTAATTGTCTAATGTTATTTCTTCTTCTTTGCCGTCTTCCCAATTTGTAATAACAACTTTAATTGGGTCCAAAACAGCCATTACTCTAAATGCCTTTTCGTTTAATGTATCTCTTACAAAGTGCTCCATAAATGCTGGGTCTATTAGCGAATTTGCCTTGCTTACACCTGTTGCTTTAACAAAGTTTTTTAAACTCTCTGGCAATACACCTCTACGCCTAAGCCCACGAATTGTATAAAGTCTTGGGTCGTCAAATCCCTCAACCTTGCCCTCATTTACTAATTGCTTAATAAACCTTTTTCCAACGACTACGCCCTTTATGTAAAGGTTTGCATACTCTATTTGGCGTGGGTGATTTTTTAGCCCACTATTATCCACCACCCAATTATACAGTGGTCTATGGTCCTCAAATTCTGGACCACAAATACTAAATGTGACACCTTCTAGTGCATCGTCAAGTGGATGCGAAAAATCATACGATGGGTAAATATTCCAATCTCTACCAATTCTTTGGTGATGAAGATATTGTATTTTATAAATAACGGGATCACGCATATTCATGTTTGGGCTAGACATATCTATTTTTGCCCTTAAACATCTGCTACCGGCTTCAAATTCGCCGTTTTTCATTCGCTCAAACAAATCCAAGTTTTCTTCTACCGACCTATCTCGGTATGGACTATTTTTGCCCGGCTCAGTAAGAGTTCCACGATATTCTGAAACTTGCTCTGGGCTTAAATCACAAACATACGCTTTGCCTTCTTTGATTAGTTTTACGGCTATTTCATAGTTTTGCTTAAAATAATCTGTTGCATAATGTATTTGGTTCCAAGAGTATCCAAGCCATTTAACATCATCTTGAATTGCATCAACAAACTCTTGACACTCTTTGCTTGGGTTCGTGTCGTCATATCTAAGATTACAAACACCACCAAATTTTTCTGCAATGCCATAATTCAAAATAATATTTCTAACATGGCCAATGTGCAAATAACCACTTGGCTCTGGTGGATGACGAGTTTGTACATAACTAGCCTTCCCTTCTTTTATATCCTCAACTATGTAATCTTCTATAAAGTTCTCTGGTGTAATACTTTCTAAATCCATATCAATCTCCACAATAAAACCAATTTTAATATTTTTTTTAAAATTTTGCAAGAGTTTAAAACACATTCATATTTTGTAATAAAAAGATTTTAGAATGATGTATTAAAAACCATGTTATTTAATTGTCTTGATTATTTTATTTGTTATAACTTTTGTGCTTGTTTAAAAATTTTTATAGTTTTTTTTGAAAATATAGTTTTATGTGATACAATGATAATCATGAAAAGTACTATTGCACAAATATCCACTCCAATTGCAATGGGTGGAATATCAGTTATTAAAATGAGCGGAAAAGACAGTCTTGCCATTGCAAGAAAGATTTTTCGCTTTAAAAATAAACAGTCCGAAATTGAACCAAGGCATATGTATTTTGGCAGCATAAGCTATCATGATTTTACCGAGCAATGCTTAATGGTATACTTTAAGGCACCTTTTTCTTACACCGGAGAAGATGTTGTTGAATTTCAATGTCATGGCGGAGAACTATTAACAAGAGAGATTTTAAATGCCTGTTTGGAAAACGGAGCAAGACTTGCCGAAAATGGAGAGTTTACAAAGCTTGCTTTTATAAATGGAAAGATTAGTCTTGACGAAGCAGAAAGCATGATTGATATGATAAATGCCACCTCTAATGCAGAGTTAAAAGCTTCTAGCCGAGTTTTTAAGGGTGAGTTGTACGAAAAAATAAGTGGCATGCAAGAAAGAATAAAAGACGCAATAGTAAACTTGGAGGTTGCAATAGATTATCCGGAGCATGATGACGAAACAAAAGGCACAGAGTATTTAGAAGAAGTGCTAACCTATTGCAAAAATGAATTATTAAAATTAAAAGCCACAGCATCAGATGGTGCAATAATAAAATCCGGAATAAATGTTGCTATAGTCGGAAAGCCAAATGTTGGTAAAAGTAGCATTTTAAATGCCCTAATTGGCTCTAACCGAGCAATCGTCACGTCAATAAAAGGCACAACAAGAGATACCATAGAAGAATCTATAACACACAATGGTTTTAAAATAAATTTTATGGATACTGCCGGTATACACGAAAGTGATGACGAGGTAGAAAAGATTGGAATAGAACGAGCCAAAGAAAGCATAGAAAGAGCCGATATTGTTTTAGCAATATTTGACGCAAGTGAAAAATTAGATGATGAAGATAAAAAAATATTAAGCATATTAAAAAACAAATTAAGTTTAAACATTATAAACAAAATTGATATATCAAAAAATAACACCGGCGTTGAAGGAATAGAAATTTCGGCATTAAATAAAAAGAATATAGATAATTTAAAAGATTTAATTTTAAATACTGCGATAAATCACAAGATAGATTTTTCTGGTTTAATTATAACAAATGCAAGACACATAGAAGCAATAAACGAGGCATTGGAAAAAATTGAATTTGTGTTAAAAGAATGTAAATTCCAAACAATAGATATACTAGATATGCTCACAAAAGAAATATGGCAAATATTAGGCAAGATTACCGGCGAAACAGAAAATGAAGATATTATTTCTGGAATTTTTGCAAAATTTTGCCTTGGAAAATAAACTTTTTTTATTTTTTATTTATCATATAAACAAAATAAAAAAAATGCTCGCATTTAATTATTTTAGTGCGAGCTTTCTTATTTTGTAAAATAAAGGTATTCAGCAAATTTAATATGTTTTTTTTAATGATTTTTTAAAATGACTTTTTTATATTTTTTTTATGGATTGTATTTTTCGGCATTTTTTCCATTTATTATGCCAGACACATTATTTCCGTTTGTTTGAGATGTTGTTTGTGGTGAGATAAATTTTACATCATTTTTTGGCAAGTTTATTCCATCATACAAATCTTCTGTACCCTCTATAATTATTCCCTCTTGTGGCAAATAAACCTCATGCCTTATTAAGCTCTCGTCTATAAGTTCCCCATTTTTTGTATAATGCTCCAAATAAACATTTGCCTCGTAGCCCTCGTGAGGATATTTTAATCTTAAATATTCGCCTTTAAATGTCACCTTGTTGGAATATTTACCATCTGTGTCTTGCAAAACTCTATCGCCAGAATGTGGCAGTGATTTAACAAATTCGGACCTTGTTTTATAATACTCGCCATTTTCAAATGGTAATCCGTATATTTGTACATATGCACATGTTTTATCACACCATGTTTTTATGTATATTGGCTCATCTGTTGTATTTTTAAACTTTAAATCCGAAACTCCCTCGCTTACCATTGCATCAAGCCCAAGCGGAACATATGCTGCTGGCATGCTATGTTTGTTTACTTCTAATATTTCTAAGTTTGCAAGTAGCACTGCATTATACATTGTGGTTGATGCCTGACAAACACCACCACCCGTGCCTTCCACATAAACACCGTTTAATATAATATTTGCCGGCTTGTAGCCATTTTGTTTTGTTCTTGCACCCGTTGTTTGATTAAAAGAAATCTCCTCTTCCGGAAAAACAACCAAGCCATTAAAAGAAGATAATGCTGTTTTTATATTGCTTTTTCGGTCGCCATTAGAATTGGCATAAGATGTGCTAAACTGAGAACGAAGTTTTGTTTTGCTCTTTAAGCTATCTATTGTGATACTTGGTTTTGTTGTGACTGTTGGAATTGTTATGGAAATGTTTTTATTATCTTTAAACGCATCGTCTATTAGTTCTTCTAATTTTTGTCTATCAACAACCACTTCGCTTTGACCTTCTATGTAGTTAAATGGATTTTTTTCGTTTGGGACAAACTCTACTCTTGGCTCAATAAGTTCGGTATATATTTCGTCCGAAATAATATCAAGTTTTTTATCAAATCCACCCAAGAGTTTCCTGTAAGAAATATCTATCTTTCCATCATTTTGATTTAACTGTTTCTTTTTTAAAAACCGTTCAAACATATTATTGGAACTTATGCTATTAAACACCTTGCCAACTTCCAAAGAAAAATCGTCAATTGGCTCAAAATCCTTATATGAATACTCCCACTTTTTATCCATATATTTTAATGATATTTTTAGTTTATCCCTGTTGGCTTTAAAGTCTGTTTCCAAAACATTTGAAGCCTCGCTTATATTCATGCCACCAACATCTATTCCGTTAATAATCACATTGTTATAAAACTTATTGCCACTGCCATTTTTGTTGTATATTGCAAACACTGATATGGCGAATATACATACAACCGAGAGCAATACAACACTAATTACAACCACCCTATTTGATTTTTGTTTCATATATACTCCTTGCTGTTATTGTTAGCATTATTATTAAATATATACGCTATAACAAGTCTTAATAATTATGTGATTATATTACTGACTATATTTTAAGTACTTATATTAAAAAACCCTTGCATTTTTTTGAGGCTTGTGTTAAAATGCTCCCAGCAATTTATCCAAATTGCCTTGTTTTTTGTGTAAAAGCAAAAAACCATAAGACCATAAGGAAAGGAGGAAATCAAATGAATAAGTACGAACTTATGTACATCATTTCAAAAGATGCTACCGAAGAACAAAGAGAAGCCGTAATTGAAAAGTTTAAGGCTTTTGTTGAAGGAAAAGGTGGCGTTGTGACCGGTCTTGACAGACTTGGCATGAAAAAGTTTGCTTATGCTATCGACTTTAAAAACGAAGGCTACTATGTACTAATGAACTTTGAAGCAGAAGGCTCACTTGTAAAAGAAATGAACAATGCAATGAATATTGCAGATTTTGTAGTTAGACAAATATTTATTAGAAAGTAATTTAGTAATTAGGAGAAAAAAATGAACAAGGTATATTTAATTGGTAATTTAACAAGAGACCCAGAACTTGCAAGCACTACTTCTGGCGTGTCTGTATGTAGATTTTCTATTGCAGTATCTAGAAGATATTCAAATGCCGATGGCGAAAGAGAAACAGACTTTTTTAACATTGTTGTTTGGAGAGGTCAAGGCGAAAATTGCCATAAATATTTAAAGAAAGGTAGCAAATGTGCCATAATTGGTACACTTCAAAATAGAAGCTACGATGCAAATGACGGAACAAAAAGAACCGTCACCGAAATCATTGCTGACGAAGTTGAATTTTTAAGCACAAAAGCTTCTGGCGATGCAGATGCACCTAATGAAAGAGTAGAAAAGAAAGAAGTTGCAGAACTTGAACCTATCGATGATGATAGTTTACCATTTTAATTAAAAGGAGAATAACATGACTGAAGTAGCAGAAACCGTAGCAACAGAGGTTGCAAAGGAAGAAGAAAAGGTTGAAAAAGAAGAAAGAGTTAAAAAATTTCGTAAACAAGCACCAAAAAAGAAAGTTTGTGCATTTTGTTTAGACAAATCTAATACTATAGATTATAAAGATGTAAATAAATTAAGAAGATATATAACCGAAAACGGCAAAATTCTTCCAAGAAGACAAACTGGTGTTTGCTCTATTCACCAAAGAGAACTTGCAGAAGCTATTAAGCGTGCAAGAATTATGGCTCTTTTACCATTTAAAGGTGAATAATAATTATTAAATATTAAAAAAGACCAATTATGTGGTCTTTTTTTTTTGACTATTTATAAAAAGCATATACCTGTTTAATTTAAAACATTTAAATACAAACAAATTATTTTTTCCATCTTTTTAAAGTTGGGAATATTTTTGTGCAATATTCTTTCATTTGTTCGTTGGTCATCCCTGCCTGCTCTCCAAACTGTGAACACATATCAATAAATTCCTCCACGCCAACATCATAAATAAATTTTCCATTAGTATAACAATACTTGCAGTAGTCTTGATTTATGCTTCCATCCTTATTTGTGCCAAGCAGGTTATCGTCTGTAATTGGCATGGCACAACTTTGACATATTTTCATATTTTTCTCCCTTATATGGTTTTAATCTTTTATAATTTTTGCATTGCCCTCACAAATATTTATTCTATGGCAAGGCACATCAAACTTAAATTCCGTGCAAGTTAAAAAAGTTTGTGCCTTTGAGCAAAATTTTAATAATTTTAGTTTTCTTGTATTATCCAATTCACTTAAAACATCGTCAAGAAGAAGTATTGGTACCGCTTTTGTATCTTGTTTTATTATTTCTAATTCTGCAAGCTTCATGCTAAGAGCAACCGTCCTTTGTTGCCCTTGGCTTCCAAATGTTCTAACGTCTACTCCGTTTACCGTCACTTTTATATCATCTTTATGGACACCATAAGTGGTAAAGCCCATTTTTATATCTTTATCTTCACTCTGGCTAAGCGCTTTTAAAATATCCTGCTCGGAGTTTTCTATAATTCCGGAGTATTCCAAATTTATTTCTTCTTGCCCACTTGTTATATAATTATGTGCAAGCTTTGCATATGGGTTGAGTTTTTCCAAAAAACTTTGTCTGTATTTTTTTATTTTTAAGCAAATGCTAGCAATTTGAATATTATAAACCGAAAGCATTTGTTTTAAAGAGTTTACATCTGTGATGGTTTTTAAGCATTTATTTCTGCTTTGTAGAATTTTGTTGTATTTGGATATTGAATAAAAGTAATCTTTATAAACCTGGGAAAGCGAAACATCCATAAATCTTCGCCTATCTTCTGGACTATCTTTTATTAGTTTAAGTTCATCAGGAGAAAAGAAAACCGCATTTAGTTCACCAAAAAGTTCACCTATTTTTAAAATTGGAATGCCATCTATTTTTATGGTTTTTTTGTTGCTCTTAGAAAAAATTATCTCTATTATTTTATTTCCTATTTCTTTGTTTATTGTAAGTTTTATTTTAGCTATATCGCCATTCCACTTAATAACTTCTTTTTCTCTTGATGCCCTAAAACTCTTGCCCACAGCACAATAATATATTGCTTCTAATAAATTAGTTTTTCCTTGTGCATTTTTGCCTTCAATAATATTTAAACCATCATCAAACTCTATTACTGTCGAATCGTAATTCCTATATCCAAAAAGCTCTATTTTTTTTATCTTCATGCTCACCACCCAAAGAATTGTTTGAGCACTTGACCATATGCATTGGTATTGCCATAAATAATATAATCTACCTTTCCGACAACGTCCTCTTTTTTTATTGGGCCATATGCCGAACAGTCGGAAGAATTTGCTCGGTTGTCACCAAGATAAAATACTTCATCTTCTGCCAAAACCAAAAAGTCACCCTCTGTGTTATAAATATTGCTAGCAATTAATGTTTTAAATTTGTTGTTTAGTTTTTGATTTATTGAAAGGTCTTTAATATATTCTTCTTCTAAAACCTTCTCTTCACTTTCGCCAGCCATTATTAAAACAATCCTATAATATCCGTTTATAAATCTTACCGTTATCTTATCCCCACCAATGGCAATAAGTCTTTTAATTACATATTTTTCATTACCATTACCATCTGTTTGGTTTTTATCTATAACAATAATGTCACCCCTAGTATATGACTTTATTTTGCTTACCATAACCGCATCAATACATTCTGTTGGCGAAATGACACCATCATTTAATGTTGGCGACATAGAGGGACCGAGCACATTATAATAGATATGAGTAAGGTTAAAAAAGATTATTACCGCACAAATAACAACTGCAATAATACTAAAAACAAAACCAATCCTTTTAAAAACTTTTTTCATATTCTTTTTTTCTTTTCTTCTAAACTAAAAATACAGCCGCAATAATCCTGTCTATATAAATTATATTTTTTTGCGAGTTTAATTGAATTTAAATATCCATCTTCCTTTTTAAAATCAGCAAATAAATAATTTATTTTATATTTTTCTTGCAAGTTTTTTCCAATTAAATTTATATTTTCTGAATTTTTGTGAGGGCTTACCGTAAGTGTTGTGCCAAAATATTCATATCCATTATTTTGTGCAATTTGTGCAACTTTATTTAATCTTAAATAAAAGCATTTATTGCATCTTGCTCCGCCCTCTTTTTCGTCTTCTAGCCCTTTTATTTCTTTAAAAAAATCATCTTGATTGTAATCGCAATCCATAAAATTTATGTTTAGTTCTTTAAGTAGCCTAATTTGTTCTTCTTTTCTATGGACATATTCTTCTTTTGGGTAAATGTTTGGATTATAATAAATGACTGTTATATCAAAATAGTTTTTAATTCTATCCAAAACGGAACTAGAACATGGACCACAGCAAGAATGTAAAAGTAAACGTGGCTTAGTGTTTAAAAAGTTTATTATTTCTTTCATTTTGGCATTATAATCTATTTTATTCATACTAAACATTTTTTATAAGTTCCAAAATACCGTCATATATTTTGGAGTTTATAAAATCAAACTCCTTTGATGGAAAACTTGCACTTAATATATTTAAACCATAATTTTTATTATTCTTATTAAAAAAAATACTGGCCGAAAATATTTTATCGCCTGCAAGGCTTTGTACAAGTGTAAGAGTAAAATCTGCGCCATCGGTCTTGTTTTTAAAGAGCCATTTTGGTTCTATCCCCATGTTTTTTTGCATTTCTTTATCTGCCACCAATCCATAATATTCAACCACAACATCACGCATAAAATTAGGGTCATCATCACACTCTATAAGTTCTATAAAATTATTCTCAAAAGTGTATGCAGACAATACAATTAAATTTGCATTTTCGCCTATACCGTATTTTGAGTAATCCTGTGGTTGTATTTTTAACCAATCTTTTGGCACAAAATCTTTCATGCTTTCTCCTACTATTACATTTTAATACAAAACAAAATAAAGTACAACAAAAATTAAAAAATGCTAATAAGCATACATATTATTAAACAATTAAAAATGCTCGGTTTTTTATAACCAAGCACTAAAAAATATTCTGATTAAAAGAAAAGATTATTATTAAATGTTTTAAATTATTTTCTTCTTAAATACTCTATAACTGTTTCAACCGCTTTATCTATTGCCCTATCGTATTGCCTCATAATTATAGAACTAAATGGAAGTGGAATGGGTTTTGCCTTGGCAAGTTCTAACGCATCAATTTTTAAATAATCTATTACGGCATCACAAATAAGTTTGCCAAGAACATATTGGTAATTATACTCATCAATATTGTGTTTATAGGCAATCTGTCCAAAATCTTCAAGTGCAATAATTCTATCAAATGCATAACTAAAATGAAGTTTTAATCTATCGAGCGAAAATTTATTTCCATTTGCTCCTGCCATTATCAACCATCTAGTAGACAAATCAATGTTTTCTGGCACAACTTGATTTCCATTTCTAAACCATTCGGCAAGAATATCTTCTGCGATAGGGTCTCCACCCGCAGCATCGGCACAAAGTTGTTCGTATTCTTCCTCTAAAATTTTTGCAGCGGCAATAGAGCCCTTTTTGTCTATTTTGGCATAAATCCTTTCTCTTCTGGCAGAAATAGCTGTTTTAAATTGACTACTGCTCATACTTTCATAATTCATATTTTACCTCTTTGCTTTAGTATACAAAAATTAGCCGTATTTTCAAAATGATTTTTATATTATGTTTTAATTAGAATTTGCATTATTGATGTTTATACTACATCGCCTATACTTTTTGCCATTTTCTTTCTTGTGCTTTTTGGTTTGTTTTGTTTTTCGTACTCCTTTTTTAGTGTTAAATAAACATTTGTAAGTCCAAGTTCAAAATACGGGATTATTAGCACAAACATTATAAACAAAAACACCAATCCCATTGCAATAATTGGAACCCAAGCAGAAGTTTTAAAATAATACATAAACACAGTGCCTATTGAAGCTAACAATACCAAACAAATTACACTAACCAAAATATAGCAAAGGTACACAATTAATATTTGTCCTCTATAACCCTTTACTAAATTTTTGGATTTTATCATCGCACCCAAAGCATCTATTTTATTATCTTCTGCCATTATAAAAGATGCCATAGAGAAATTTAATGCAGTTATAATGCCCGGCACAATAAAAACAATAGTCCAAAGTGCAGTAAGAAGCATTGTTGCAGCCTTTAAGCAAAATGCCTTTATTGCAAGTTTCCATTTAGAAAAAATACTTTCTATTGGCAAGTATTTATTGGTTGCAATTCCTATAAAATAACTTTTTGCACCAATACATAAAAATCCATAGGCAAAGGCACTTAGGGCAAAGCCCATTATTGGAAAGAGTAAAAGCAACAAAAGTGATCCCAAAACCAAAAAAACTGCGAGTATACACTCAAATCCCCTCTCATCAAATTGCTTTGATGTGTTGTTAAAATAAATGTCGTAGTCCAATCCTTTCATCATAAAAAAACACCTCTTTGTTAGAGGTATTTTTAACATTTTTAATAATAATTATTCTACTTTGCAATAAATTACTTATTGTCTGCAGATTTAATTTTTGCTGCCTTACCCGTAAGGTCTCTTACATAGTAAAGTTTTGCTCTTCTTGGTTTACCAGCTCTGGTCACTTCTACATGGTCGATAAGTGGAGAATGAACAGGGAATGTTCTTTCTACACCAACACCGTTAGAAATTCTTCTAACTGTAAAGGTTTCTCTTATGCTACCATTTTTTCTGGCAATAACAACGCCTTCAAA
>JAGCEE010000100.1 GCA_017650795.1 Clostridia bacterium
ATCTGTTTTTGTCATTGCATATGCCAAGCCATCAAGTACACCTGTATCTCTAATTATTTGTAAATTTAATCCGACTTGCAACTCTTTTCCCAATAGTTTAACAAGGTTTACAACATCATTGTCAAAAATAACATAAAAATCGTTATCAAAATCAGTAGCTTCTATATCATTAACAATATCATATATATCCAACCCATAAATAATAATATCGTTTAGTTCCAAAGAACTTACTCTTACATCTCTTGATGAATCTATATATGAGAGTTCAACTGGTGTCTCACCTGCTGATAATATATTATCGTTAATATATTTTTCTGAACTATCCAATATCATATTTGTAGCTTCGAGTGTGAATTTTTGTAGTAGTTGTGAAGAAGTTATATGTGAAGTTAATTCATTTAATACTTTATTTTTTGGAGTATTCTCGGCAGTGTTTTCTTCATTTAATAATATAGCTTTGATATTTGATATATCAATTTGTTCTCTTCTTATCTCTTTTAGTAAGCCACTCTTTGCAGTTGTCTCTAAAACACCAACAAATGCTTTAAAATCGTTTTTTAAACTATTATCTGCACTTGCATAGTTATCTATTGCCGTTTTAACATGAGAGAATAATTTTGCTTGACTAGTTCTAGAACCTTGTTCTTCTAATTTTTCTGCAACCAATTTAAGAGCATCATTACCTAATGCCTTTATAAGTTTAGACTCAAATAAAGTATCAACAGTTAAACTTAGTTTGTCAAATTTATAGCTATTTGGATTTTCTGCCATATCGTCTATAATTTGGT
Source organism: Clostridia bacterium (assembly GCA_017650795.1). Classification (GTDB taxonomy): domain Bacteria; phylum Bacillota; class Clostridia; order Christensenellales; family UBA1242; genus HGM11367. Next base: position 789 of record JAGCEE010000100.1, read on the forward strand.
CAACTGTCATGCTTGTAAGATTTGGTTGTGATGATAATGCAAAATCAACAAATGTATCATATGCATTTATAAATGTCCTTATTTCTTCGCCAAGTCTAATTGTTTCGCCGTTTAACTCACATTTTGCCACAATATTCAAGCTCATTTCACCTATTCCGCCGAATTTACTAACTTTGCATAAAACGCTATCATTTATGGCAGAAACATATTCAAATGCTTCATCGGGAACATATTCATTTAATAACTCTTTTGAAGTTTGAATTTTAAATGATTGTGATGCTTCGGCAGAAGCGCTTGCTTCGTTCATTCCGGCAACATCACTAAAAATATTAACTAGTCCAATAATTGGGAAAAGCAAAATAAACAAAAGTAATGCGCCATGAACAGTTCCAACAATTCCACCAAGTAGCCTATGTTTTTTTGGTTTTACTGTTCTTTTTACCATTTGTGGAGAACCATTTACGATTTTACACTCCTCAACTTCTTTAACTTTGTCTTTGCCAAAAATAATGCGATATACTATTGCACCGATAATTTTCATAATAAAACCAAGTACCAAAATAAGTAGTATTGTCACAACTATATTTGCCACAATAATTGGAATATTTTTAACAACATCTTGCACTGCACTACTTGACGCCATCTCCTCGCCAAGCATGTCGTTTACTGCTTTAATTATATATCCATTTATTGTTGTTCCCGAAATAGAAATATTTAAAACCAAATTAGAAACTATTGGTCCTAAAACTAAAACAACAATAATTGTTATTAAAAAAGACACAAGACTGCTAGTTGCCTTTTTAATTCCTCTTAAACCGAACAAAAATCCAAATCCTAAAAAAGTAATTAGAATTACGTTTAAGATAAGTGTTATCATTTCTGGTTTCATATTTATTCTCCTTTAATAAATTTGAATTAATCTATTATTTATTTTATCGCAACTGGTTAAAAAATAATCAATTCCGTTTAGTTTAATATAATCTATGCTTCTGCTTGTCTTTCCGTGAAGATGACCATATACAACTTTATCAACTTTGTACTCATCTAGTAGTTTTGTGAATTCACTTGCATCTAATGATGAATTAAATGGGGGAAAATGAATCATGCATATTATTTTATCATCATTTGACACTTTTAGCCTTTTTGCATCTTCGAGTGCTAATTTTAAACGTATTTGTTCTCGTAAATATATTTTGGTATCTTCTTCTGTCTGAATTCTATTTTTTTCTGGTACACTCCACCCTCTTGTGCCACATATTATGTAGTTTTGTATTTTTATTGCATTATTTTGAAGTGGAATAATTGTGTTTGGCAACTCTCTTTTTATTGCAGATATGCTTTTCCACCAGTAATCATGGTTCCCCCTTACAATTATCTTTTTTCCATTTAATGAATTTAAGTATTCCAAGTCTTTTGTGGCTTCTTCAAGCTTCATTGCCCAACTTAAATCACCGCTCATAAGGACAATATCCTCATCTGTCACCTTACTATTCCAATCTTCTTTAATAATATCTAAGTAATTTTCCCAACTAACACCAAATATATCCATTGGTTTAGTACCAGAAAGACAAAGATGCAAATCTGATATTGCAAATATTTTCATGTTTACCCTTAAATTGATTTTAATACTTCTTGAACGTCTCGCATATCAACAGCACCAGCATAATTTGTTTTAAAATGCTTCATTACTGCTGGGATTGATTTATCGTCCAAAAATAAAATGATATTCTTTATTTCGTCTTTTGAAAGCATATTTGGTAAAAAACTGTTGCAAAACTCAATTTGTTCATCAATATTTTTTACCTCGCAATCATTATTAACTTTTACATAGTTTTCTCTTGCTTCGGCAAGTTCTTTAATTAGTTTTTGAATTAGATTAACTATATCTGCATCACTAAGTGCTTCATTTTTTGTTCTTTTTTCAACTTCTAATAGTTTTGCTCTGCTTTTAATAACGCTTATTATATCCTTAATAACTGCATTTTTTTCTTTAAAAGCAACAACATTTGCCTTATTTATTTCATCAAGTAGCATACGCACCTCCAAATCGCTTTTATTCTATCATACTTTTAAATATTTTCAAAGTATTTTTTTATAATAAATTTATTGCTCATTATCCAGTTTCTTTAATGCTTTTTCAAAATCACCCGGAAGTGGACAAGAAAAAGACATTTTTTTGTTGGTTGTTGGCTGAAATAATTCTAGTTTATATGCATGCAAAAGCTGACCATTTGCTTTAAAATCGGAATTTTTATTTCCATATACTTCATCACAAGCTATTGGATGACCAATATATTTTGCGTGTACTCTTATTTGATGTGTTCTGCCGGTATCTAGTTTAAACTCTACCAAAGTGTTTTTTCCATATCTTTTAACAACCTTATAGTTTGTGATGGCTTTTTTCCCGACACCTAAATCAAAGGTGGACATTTGCTTGCGATTTTTTGGATGTCTACCGAATCCGGTTTCTATTCGTCCCTCATCATTTTTAAAGTTGCCACAGCATAATGCAAGATAATATCTATGGCATGTTTTTTCTTGAATTTGTTTTGCCAAATTTATATGTGCCAAATCATTTTTTGCAATAACCAATAGCCCCGAGGTATCTTTATCTAATCTATGAACTATTCCTGGTCTAATAACTCCGTTTATGCTGCTAAGGTTTTTTAGTTTAAAAAGTAGTGCATTTACAAGTGTATTTGTTTTATTTCCGTTGGCAGGATGAACAACCATACCTTTTGGCTTGTTTACTACTGCCATATCGTCATCTTCATATATTATTTCTATTGGCAAATCTTGTGGAGCAATGTCAAGAGGCAAAGCATCTTCATCTTCTATTTCTATTTTATAACCTTCTTTAACTTTTTCGCCAGCTTTAACTGTTTTGTCATTGAATAACACCTTATTACTTTCAATTAGTTTTTTTATATGTGACCTTGATAATGTTGGATTTTTAACAATTAAATAATTATCTAATCTTATATTTTGGTAACTATCTTCAACTATGTATGTTTCTTTCATTTGCTCTCCTTTTTTTGCACATAGAAAATAAAGAAAATGCAAAATAAAAACACACCGACACAAATAGCACTGTCTGCTATATTGAATATAGGAAAGTTAATAAAATCAAGTTTAATAAAATCTCTAACATAACCAAATGTGATTCTATCAAGTAAATTGCAAATTGCTCCACTTAAAATCATCCCTAGTGAAATTGAATACAAAACATTTTTTTTCTTAAAAAAGAAATTAA
>JAGCEE010000101.1 GCA_017650795.1 Clostridia bacterium
CAAATGTGAAAGAATTTTCACGGAACTTCTTTTCCATTTTTTCGGCTTCTTCTTCTGACACTGCTTGTTGCGCTTTTTCAATAAGTGTTAGCACATCGCCCATGCCAAGTATTCTTGATGCAATTCGGTCCGGATAAAATGGTTCTATATCGCCAATTTTTTCACCTACACCACAGTATTTTATTGGCTTGTTTGTTATTGCTTTAATAGATAGTGCCGCACCACCACGAGTGTCGCCGTCTAGTTTTGTAAGTATTACACCAGTTATGTCTAATTGCTCATTAAAACTCTGGGCAACATTTACTGCATCTTGACCGGTCATGGAATCGACTGTTAATAGTATTTCGGTAGGACTTACTTCTTTTTTTATTGATTTAAGCTCATTCATAAGCTCTTCGTTAATATGAAGTCTGCCCGCCGTGTCTATTATTACAACATCGTATCCTTGCGATTTGGCAAAGTCAACTGCTTGCTTTGCAGTTTTTATAGGGTTTTGTGTTCCTTTTTCAAAAAATGCAACGCCTGCCTGATTTGACACAACTCTTAATTGTTCGATTGCTGCTGGCCTATAAATATCACACGCAACAGTGATTGGACGCTTGCCAGATTTTTTTAAAAGGTGGCCAAGTTTTGCACTCATTGTTGTTTTACCGGCACCCTGTAAGCCACACATCATAATAATTGTTGGTGGCGCTGATGATATTTTTAGTTTTTGGTCGCTAGAACTCATAAGAGCAATAAGTTCTTCGTTTACAATCTTTACAATCTGCTGACCTGGGGTTAGGCTTTTTAAAACCTCGTCACCCACTGCCTTTTCGGATACACTTTTAATGAAGTCTTTAACTACAAGATAGTTTACATCGGCTTCAAGCAGTGCCATTTTTATTTCACGCATACCCTCTTTTACTTCTAGCTCGGTAAGTTTGCCACGAGCTGTTAGTTTGCTAAAAATGTGCGATAGCCTTTCGCTAAGACCACTAAAAAGCCCCATTGTTTACTCCTTTAAAAATTTTTGTAAATCTTGTTTTATGTTTTTGCTTGTGCTGACAATCTTTTGTAAACTCTGCCTAAATTTTAAAAAGCCTAGTTTTGACTCCATGTCTTCTAGTTTAACGCTTGCAACTCTAATGGAGTCTAACACTGCCGGCTTAGATATGCCCAAGTTTTCGGCAATTTCTTGATAACTCATATTATCAAAAACATACATAGAAAGCATTTCGCGCTTTTTGTTTGTGAGTACCTGCCCATAAACATCAAGCAAATCTCCAAGCCTTATTGTTTCGAAAAGTTCCATATGTCCGCCTTTTAAAGCCGTTAAGCAAAATTACTTAACCACTATAACATACAAAAACACAAATTGCAAGTACTTTTATATAAATTCTATAATTATTTTATTAACAATGCAGCCATTGATTTTAAGTAAATATCAAACATTACAAACTAAATTAGTTTTAAAACTATTGCATTTACAACGCCAAAGTTTTCTTCGCTAACCCAAATGTAATTATCGTTGCAATCTATTAAATTATGGCTTTTTAATTCGCTTATTTCATTTGCTTTATCTAGTAATAAATCTACACCTAATTTTTTTAATTCATTTAAACTAACGCCACATGCCTGCCTTAGCCCAAGCATAATGCACTCTTCTATTTTCATTTTTTTTGTTAGATGTTCTTTTATTATATTTTTGTCATTATAATAATCATCAAAGCTATCGGAATTGGCAATTCTTACTCCGTTATAATATGAGTGTGCAGAAACACCAAAGCCAATATATTCACCCATTTGCCAATAATTTATGTTATGCTTGCACATAGCCACACTTTTTGCAAAATTAGAAATTTCATATCTTTCAAAACCATTCTGTTTTAATAGTTTATATATTGCATTATACATCTCTACACATTTGTCATCACTAGCAACTTTTACCTGTTTTTTGTTTACCATTTCAAAAAGAGGTGTACCTTCTTCTAACATTAGCATATATGCCGAAATATGATTTACTCCCAAATCTAAAAGTTTTTTTATAGATTTTAATAAACTTGTTTTTGTTTGGCTTGGAATACCAATCATTATGTCGACAGAGATATTGTTAAAGCCCATTTTTTTTGATAGTATTATTGCATCTTCCGCCTGTTTTGAATTATGCCTTCTACCGATTATTTTTAGTTCATCATCTGAAAAGCTTTGAACACCAAAACTTATTCTGTTAATCCCATAAGATAAATAATTATTTAATTTTTTTTCATTTATTGTGCAAGGATTACATTCTATTGAAATTTCGGGATTATTTGAAATATTATAATTTTTTTTAATTTCTTTTAATATTTTTTTTATTAAACCATCATTTAATAAACTAGGCGTACCTCCGCCAAAATAAATAGTGTTGCATATCTTTTTATTAAATATTTTGCTTTTATTTTTAATTTCTTTTAATAAAAAATCCACATACTTTTTTTGCTCCAAAATGCATGCAGGTTTTGATATA
>JAGCEE010000102.1 GCA_017650795.1 Clostridia bacterium
CAAGCGGGTTTAAAAGTGTCAGACTTGTCTAAAATCTTTCACGCAGAAGGTGGTATAGTAAATATGCCAGGGCGTGGTGTTCCTGTACATTATGCTGGCGAAGCAGGACGCGAAGGTATTATTCCTATGGATAATCAACAACAAATGGCATTGCTAGGGCAAGAAATTGCAAAATATGTAAACATTACAAATTATGTCACAAACAATGTTGATAGTAGAAAGCTTAACACAATTTTAAAACAAAGCGAAAATAGAGAAAGGTTAGCAAATAATTGGTAGAGGTGATTAGATGATAATAGATAACAACTCAATTAAAATAAACGGCACTGCTGTAGGTAGTATGCTTACAGAGTGCATATTTAACTTTCCTAAACTATGGGGAGATGATACGGGTAGGTCGCTATCTGGAACTTTTAACGGAACCTTGCGTGGCATTTTTCCAAAGCTTGAAATGACATTTAAACCAATGAAACAAGCAGAACTACAAAGTTTAGTAAAACTGCTTGATACTGATTATCAACAACTTACGTATTATGACCCTTATAAAGAAGCTGTAGTAACAATGCAAACATATACTGGCGATTATAGTTATACTGTGAATAATACTGACCACACTAGCACTTTAAAAATATCATTTATTGCCACACATAAAAGGAGTTAAGCATGAAGCCTATAACAAGAGATTTTCAAAATGCTTTAAAAGGCATAAAACAAATAGACGTAATTATAAGTTATGCAGATAGAGAAAATACAAATTATATTATTACGCAAAATAGTGAATTATTACAAACGGAAGCTGACGATTATATAGTAACTGAAAGTGCTGAAGTTATAATTGACAACGGTGGCATTCAAAATTGTGGGGTTTATTGGAACACAGACGTTTTGAAATCAGTATGTAAAATGTTAGATCTTGAGACAAGTAACGCTATACCTAAAGGAACAGAATTGTTTGTAAGGGTTGGGCTGCTTGTTGGCGAAGAATATGAATATGTTAATTATGGTAGTTTTTTTACAACCGAAGATAGTAAAAAGCAGTTAGATACAGGCACTTATACTACAACGGCTTATGATAAAATGATAAACTTTAATATTAACATAGCTGAAAACCCTTTGACCTTTGAAGAAGGTGTAACTTATACATTAAAACAATATCTTGAAATGATATGTAATAAATGTGGAGTTCCTTATAACTTGGGCAACTTGACATATAATACAAATGCAAATATTAGTTTAATAGATAGCAACTTGTACGAGAACAACAAAGACATGACTTATAGAGACATAATAAATGATATTGCTGAATGTTTGGGAACAAATTTTATAATTGATACAAACGGTAAGTTTACAAACAAAGATTTTGCAACTGTTTTTACACAAAGTGATTTAGATAGGGTATCAGAAATTGTTTTGGATAGTGATATAGCAACCGAAGAAGATTATAGAAAATATGATTTGAATAGAGATGGCAAAATAAATATTGTGGACAAATCAACAATTCAAAACATTGTTAATAATCAAGCACCCCCTTATGTTAGTGTGCTTGCAATAAATGACGAAAACTTAAAAGATAACAGTGTAAACGTAGGAGAGAAAAAAGCTGCAATTGATGGTGTTGAAGTATATGACAACAATGTAATGTTAGCCTATTCGGGTGGCAACAATTCAGTGTTTAAAATAATTGATAATAATATAATGAGTGCTTTTAACTCACAACTATTAGATTATGTATTGTCAAAAATAGTTGGAATTGAATACTATAGTTATTCGCTTGACACATTTGGCGTTTTGGCATTAGATCCTTTTGATTTCTTTTATTTAGATAATACGGGTAATAATACTAGATATATGTTATGTTCGTTACATAATGACATACAAATTAGTCAAGGACTTGGTGAAACAATAGAATATGAGTTTGCTAACGAAGACGGTTTAAATCAATATAAAACTTCAACTGTTGAAGATAAAGCTAGA
>JAGCEE010000103.1 GCA_017650795.1 Clostridia bacterium
AAAAATAAAAATAAATAAAATAAAAAAATCGGAAGTAATCTTCCGATTTTTTAATTGTTTAATATAAAATACTAAAACAAAAAAGTTGCATTATTTGTTGTTTTCGGTTTCAAGTTCTGCCATAATTTTTGCACCACTAGAAGTTCCAATTCTGTTGGCTCCAGCATCAATCATATCCATAAATGCTTTTGCATCTCTAATTCCACCAGAAGCTTTTATTTGCTTGCCTGGGTTCATTAGTTTTTTCATAAGTTTAATGTCATCTAATCTAGCACCTTCTCCAACGAATCCGGTAGAAGTTTTAATAAATAGTGCATCAGACTTATTTACTATTTCGCACATCTTTGCAACCTCGTCAGATGTTAATTCGCTTGTTTCTATAATAACCTTAACGTCTGCACCTAAATTACAAACAGCATTTATGTCTTTAACAACCTCGTCATATTTGCCACTTTTAAATAGACCCATGTTAACAACCATATCTAGTTCATTGGCACCATCTTTTACTGCTTTTTTTGCCTCCATTACCTTTATTTCGGTTTCATTCATTCCTAATGGAAAGCCTATTACGCAGGCAACCTTTACAGAAGAGCCTTTTAACTCATTTTTTGCCAAGCTAACATAAAATGGATTTACGCATACGCTAAAAAAGTCATATTTTTTTGCTTCATCACATAATTTTTTAATATCATCTTCTGTTGCTATTGGCTTAAGTTGTGTGTGGTCTATGTACTTTGAATATTTCATTTTCTTTTCCTCCTTGGCTTATATGTTAACACAACTTATAAATATTGTCAATTTTTTTTATTTATACTTGCCCATAAGACGGGGGTGGGGCATTTAATTATTTTATAATTTAATATTTATTTTGATGTTTGAGTGTTTTTTTAATTTGTTTTGCATATATCAATAAATATTTTATAGAAAATATTTTTCATAACATTACTAAATTTTATGGAAAAATATATTTATTTGTGTTAAACTAATCACATGAGAAAACTAGGAAGAAAAACAATTTTTGTATTATTATTGCTTTTTGTTGCTTTGGCGCTAGATTTTTCTTGCAAGACATTTGGCGCAAATGCAGAGCCAGTGCAGCAAACAATCAATTATGTATCTTTGGGTGATAGCATCGCCGCCGGTTATGGTCTTGCAGATTATGACCTGGCAAATGAGTCCAATAGCAATGCGTTTGTAAATGGCAGTTATGCCAAAGGTTTTTATGATTATTTAAAAACATTATATAGCACTGTTAATGCAAGCACTTATGCAGAATCTGGTTTAGATTCGGCTGGTTTAATTGGCAAACTTAATTCCGAAGACGAGAATAATGCGGAAATAATCTTGGCCTTGGAATCTGCCGATATAATAACTGTTTGCATTGGAGCAAATGACATTTTGCAACCAGCAAAGGACGAAATGTTTAACCAGATTGAGGCGTCTTTTGGAGGAACGGCGGATGAAATAATTATTGATTATAATGCGGTTGAGAGTGTTATGAATGACGGGCTTGTGGCATTTACAAGCAATATTTCTAGCATATTAAATACATTAACTCAATTAAATTCAAATGCAAGAATATTCTTTTTAGATGTTTATAACCCATACTTTAATTTAATGGACGACAACATTGCACATGCGTCTGCCATGCATGCTTCATTTAGTTTTTTAGGGCAGAACATAGACATAAATAAGTTTTTTTCAAAGCAAACAGTAAAACAATTGGGCATTTCTGCCAACACATATATTAGTGGTGGAACAAATCTTGCAGGCAACACGGTAGATGGTTTAAATAAAATACTATTTGATGAAGTATACAAAAAAGATGCACAAGAGCATAGGTTATATTCAAAAGCATACGTTATAGGAGCAAACAGCCTTAACTATGCCGATTTAATTGGTGTAAAACAAACATTTGAAAATTACGACGGTGATTATGACGATTTAATAAATGCAACCCTATTGGATTACGATTTAGAACATCCATTGGAAGTTAATATTATGAGTTATTCAAATGAATTAGCTTCTTTAATTGACCCACATCCAACGGCTATTGGACATCAACAAATATGCGATGTTGTTTGTGACTATGTTGCAGAAGTGTTAGAAGACGAAAGGGAATATACTGTCACATTTATTACGGGAATTGGAGACCAAGCTATACCTGTGGTTTATGCAAAAAATAGCAAACTAATAGCTCAAACGCCTTTTAGGGAACACTATAAACTAACAGGATGGCAATATATTGATGACAACAACCAAAATAAATTATGGGATTTTGAAAATGATGTAATTACCAAAGACATAACACTAACAGCAGTTTGGGAACGGTTGTATGAAGTTAGTTTTGATGTGGACGGTGGAACTGAAATTGAGTCAATAGAGGTTAGTAAATATAGTAAAATAATAAAGCCCGAAGATGTTGTAAAACAGGGTTATTATTTTGTTCGCTGGGAATATGAAATCTCTGACGGTATAATGGAAGAGTGGAATTTTGAAGAGGATGAGGTCACGGACGACTTGACTTTGCATGCGGTTTGGGTAAAAGTTTATATTGTTTCATTTGATACCGATGGTGGAACTGCATTAGAATATCAAATTGTTAAAGAGGGCGATAAAATTACAATTCAAAACGAAACAGAAAAACAGGGGAGTGTTTTTGTTGGTTGGGCAACCATTGATGATGGCGGACAGGTAGAATATTGGGATTTTGATAGCAATACTGTTAATGAAGACACAACACTAAAAGCTATTTGGTCAACCATTATGTGTGATGAACAATACGAACCACAAGTGCTTACCATAGATACAGAGGTAAACGGATTTGCTCCAATACGCTTTTATTTGACTGTAGAAACTAATAGTATGCAATGGTTTGTGAATTCACAAGCACAAGAAAATGGTAATACTGGCACTTTTGATTTTGAGCCACCTGCACAAGTTGGTAATTATGAAGTTTATTGCGTGGTTAACGGGAAATCAACAGGAAGGTTAACCGTTCAGGTTGTACATGGCGAAATTGATGAAATAAAAATAAATAAAGAAAATATTTACAGCAATGGCTTAATTCAAATTGCTGTTGAGCATCCAGAGCTGTATGATAATGATTGTGTTATTTGGTGGATGGTTCAAACGGACGAAGATGGCACTGAAAGAATTGTTAAAATAGGTCAAGGAGTTTCTATTGAGCATGTCTTTACAAAGAGTTGCGAGGTTGCTGCCGAATATAACAAAAATGGTAAAAAAGTGTCATCCGAAAGACTAAAAATAGAGGTGGACCCAGAGTTTGATGTTAGTATGCCAATATTTGTAGGACTACTTGCACTAATATTTGTAGGCATTGCATTTTTGGCACTTACTAGTAGAAGAAGGTATGATAAGTATTAAAATAAATTAAATAAAAAATTCCGGCATTTGCTTGGAGTTTTTTTTTAACTAAAAATCAAACATTATCATATAATTTTAGCATGAAAATAGCTATTGTTGGAGCAACCGGTCTTGTTGGTAGAAAAATGATTGACTGCTTAAAAAAATACAAATATTGTAATGAAAACATCGAATTGTTTTCTTCTAATAAAAGTTCGGGCAGTATTATAAAAATAGGAAAAAATAACATAGTTGTAAAAGAATTAAAGCACGATAATCTATCAAAAAAATATGATTATGTTTTATTTTCGGCGGGTGCCAGCGTAAGTAGATTATGGGCAAAAGAGTTTGTAAAAAGGGGTGCCGTAGTAATTGATAATTCCTCTGCATTTAGGCGAGGAAAACGACCACTTGTAGTTCCTGAAATAAATGCAAATACAATAACTCCAAATACAAAGATAATAGCAAACCCAAACTGTTCTACTATTGGGGTTTGCCTTCCACTGTTTGCGCTTAGCAGAGAGTACAAAATTATAAGCATACTTGTAAGTACATATCAGGCAGTTAGTGGTGCTGGTAAAACGGCGATTGATGATTTAAAACATGGCACAACAAATAAACTTTATTATAAAATAAAGAATAATTTAATTCCGCAAATAGATATTGCACTTAAAGACGGCTACACATTTGAAGAAAATAAAATGGAGTATGAATTAAAAAAGATACTTGGCAGCAAAAGCATTAAGATTGCAAGCACTTGCGTTAGAGTGCCAATTATAAATTGTCATAGCGAATGTGTGAATGTTAAATTAAATAAACGACCAAACATAAAAAGAATAAAAAGGATATTTAGCGATTTTGAGGGGATAAAGGTTATTGACGATCTGCCTGATAATAAATATCCAATGCCCATACTTGCAAATGGTAAAAACGATATTTTGGTGGGTAGAATAAGAATTGACCATAGCGATAAAAATTCTATAAACTTTTTTGTTTGTTTTGATAATTTATTAAAGGGTGCAGCACTAAATGCAGTTCAAATTATGGACTATTTGGTTAATAATAAAAAAATATACAATAAATAGCAAGTAAAAAGGAATTGCCCAAATTGGCAATTCCTTTACTTTTATAAATTATTTATTTTTTGCCTGATAATCTTTCTTTTAATAGTCTATGAAGTGCTTCTGGTGAGCCTTCGGCATATTTTGTGTTTTTATAAACAATTAGCGATTGATTGTTTTTTAAATACAAATAAAATTTGTCTTTTGTTTCTTTATACCTCGAAATGTCTTGGTAATTCAAATTCATTATTCCTTGTTTTTTGCCCTTAATATATTGTGTGACAGAAAAGAATCTTGGGTCAAAACGATATTCAAATTCAATTTTTCTATCAATAAGGCCAGATTGTTTTGATGCGCTTGCCTTAACAATAAAATACATAACAACAAGTAGTAAACAGAATATTCCACCAAGAATACTTAAAATTATTCCAAGCCACTTAACACTTGTTAAACATATAATAACAATACCCAAAGCAAGTAATGCTGCGCCTATTGCGAATCTGATAGACATAGGTTTAATTAACTGTGCATTTACATTTGAATTCATATCTTTTGCAGTAATTTCATTTTTAACTCTAATCATATATCTCTCCAATTTTAGCAAAATCCTTGTGATTTTATCACATAAAACTTTTTTTTGCAAAAGATTTTATTAAAATGCTTATATTTTGGTTATTTTAATTTTTTTTTTAATCAAAATCACAAATTAGTTGTATACTTACGCTTTTTAAGTTAAAATATATCAAAGAGGTTTATATGAAAAAAATAAAATTATTGCTGGTCCTATTTGTTTTGGCTATTTTTATTTTTGTCGGTTGCGGAGAACTTAGCGATGCATTAAAACTAAAAAGCTTTAATGTTAATTCTACAAGTTTAATTTTTAGATATTTAGATAATTTTAGTTGCACACAAACATATGGTGTAGGTAATATCCAATCACAAATCGAAAAGGAAACATTAACCAATTATATGACATCAATTTCGCTTTCGGTTAAAGAAACTATTGCAATTTGTGCCACAATGGATTTTTGCAAAGAGAAAGTTGAAGCCCAAAGTGCTCAAAAATTCAAAATTTATGAAGCATACGGCAATAATAAAATGACCATAGGAGGCGTGTATTCAAAATATATCGTGTATGTAGCAGAAACTAAAAACCAAAAATTCGAAACACATATCTATTACATTACGGCTAATTCTTTAAATGTTTTAACTAACATAGATTATATGAATGCAAAAAACAATGCAGACACAAGTGATGAAAATATATCAATAACAGAAATTGGTGAATTTTTGTTTAGTGTTGCCTCAGACTCAATTACAAAAAAGTACTCTTTGGTTGATAGTGGCAATAAATGCACTGCCAAGTACTATTTTGATAAGGACAGGGGCTATTTAACATTAGAAATTAAAAATAGTAATTCGGCATATTCCACCGGCGAAATAGACACATCATTATTTATTGGCGGATACAAGAACGACATAATTATAAGCAGAAACGTCGTTTCGTATACAAATAAAACTGTGGGTTATAAACAAGATTTTGTTTGGGAGTTTTTTGATAATGTTTATAGCCTTAGGTCAAAGGTTGGACTAGCAAAAGATACTTCAAAATACCCAGATTTAAAATCAATTTTAGAAGCCAATGTTGCAACTGCAAATGCGGGCGATAACACGGGTTATTATGTTCGTATTTCAAGAGATAACATGCTAAGCAAAACTCCAAAAGTTAACGTTTTGCCATATTATGGCACAGAAGAATAATTTAGTAAAAAGGCAAGATATATTTTGCAAAAAAGGTTTTATTTAATAAGACCTTTTTTAGAGGTAATATGTTAACAGATAATGATAAACAAGAAGAATTAAAATATTTAAAAAAAGTTAAAAAAGAAATAAACGAAAAAATAAAAGAATTGGACGATGAGTATTATTTGCTAAAAAGAAATAAACGCGACTTTTCTGAGCATTTTTCCGAAGATTTTTACACCATGGATGACGAAGAACAGGCGCAAGAGGGCGAGTTCTTTAATGACTTTGATAGTGCCATAGAGCATACAGAAAAACAAATAGAAAGACTAAACAAAATAAAGTATTCTCCATATTTTGGAAGAATTGATTTTAAAGAAAACGGCAACAAAAAAGCCGTCAATTATTATATTGGTGTAAATAATGTTGTTTCAAAAGATGCAAAAGTGCCATTAGTTTGTGATTGGAGAGCACCGGTGTCTTCGCTTTTTTACGACTATGAGTTGGGCGATGGCAAGTATTTTGCACCAGACGGCGAGCATTGTGGAAACATACAATTAAAAAGACAATTTAAAATAAAAAATGGCGAAATGTTTGGTGCTTTTGATAGTAGCCTTACGATTGGTGATGATATTTTAAAAGATGTATTATCGCAAAATGCTTCAAAAAAGATGCAAACAATAATAAGCACAATCCAAAGAGAGCAAAATAAAATTGTTAGATTTGACATGAATAAAAACTTGGTTGTTCAAGGGGTTGCCGGTTCGGGTAAAACGAGCATTGCACTCCATAGAATTGCATATTTGCTTTATCAAAACAGAAACACTCTTAAAGCAGAAAATGTTTTAATACTATCACCAAACACACTTTTTTCAGATTATATATCAAACGTTTTGCCAGAACTAGGAGAAGAAAATATCGCCGAAATGTCATTTTATGATATTGCAAAAAACGAACTCGACTTTTTGGATTATGGTTTAGAAACAAGAGAGAATTGCCTAGACGAAATAACAACAAACAATAAACGCCTAAACGAATCTGCTTATAAAAACACATACGATTTTTATGAGAGCATGTTAGATTTTTGTAAAGCATATTTTAACTTGTCATTTAAGCCAAAAGATATAAAGTTTGGCAAGCAAAAAATAAAAGCAGAAGAACTTTTAAATTTGTACAATAACACATACAAATCAAAAACACCGGCAGTTAGGGTTGAGTGGATTGTTGATTACATATTAGATAAATTAGAAATAGAAACCAATGTTAATGCTGTTGCCGAACGTCTAAAAAGGATTATTTACCCATTTTTTGCAGAAAATAATATATTAAATATTTATTCACAATTTTTAAATCAAATAGGAATGACTTTTGAATTAAATTCAAAAAATAACATAAAATATGATGATTTGGGCGCACTTTTGTACTTAAAAAACTATTTTTTTGGAATAAAAAAATTATTAAACATTAAATATTTAATTATTGATGAAATGCAAGATTACTCATATTTGCATTATGAAGTATTTAACAATATTTTTAATTGCAACAAAATTGTGCTTGGCGACATAAACCAGTGCATAGATAAAATAATGACAAATGATGATTTAATAAAACTTTCAAGTATTTTAGATGCAAATTTTTTAGAATTAAATAGGGCATATCGTTCTACATACGAAATAACAAAATTTGCAAATCAAATAAAAAATATTGATTGTACATTAACTCAACGGCATGGCGACGAGCCAAAGATTATTGTTGCTGATAAAGCGGGCAAATATATAGGGATAGCACAAGAAATAAAGCTTCTCGGCACATATGACAGTATTGCCATTCTTGTAAAAAATTCTGCCGAAGCAAAGGATGTTTACGCAAACCTTTGCGATATTGACGAGCTTAGTCTTTGTTTGAGTTCAAATGATAAACTTGGGCGTGTTAGTATAATTCCGTCATACCTTGCGAAAGGGTTGGAGTTTGATGTTGTAATAATTCCAAATGCCGACACATATTTGTCTATATTTGATAAAAATTTATTGTATGTTTCCTGTACTAGGGCATTGCATAAACTTTTAATAATAAAATAAAAATCATTCAATAAAAAAATTGCCAAAATTGGCAATTTTTTTTTAATAATAATAAATCAATATAAAAATAATATTTTTTTAAATAAAACTATAATTTTTTAACATTTTTTTA
>JAGCEE010000104.1 GCA_017650795.1 Clostridia bacterium
ATTCTACGAATTTTTTTTATCATATTCTTTTAATTAGAAACCAAATTATCTAAATCTGTTTCCTTTAATACTTCATCTTCGGTTAATTTATCATTTACTTCGTTCTTGACTGCTTTAACCTTACTTTTACCAATTCTTCTTACATAAGTAATAGCGAATAAACTTGGCATAATAAACAAAAAATTATAAATAATAATGCCAATTGCTACAAGTATTGCAAGACCTAAGAATGATAACTCATTGCCAATATTGCATATTGTAAATCCCAAAGATAATACAAGCATTGCATAAACAATAAGTAAATTTCTTTTGTAATTATACTTTATTGAATCACACGCAAGTTCTAGGTTTGATGCTTTTTCATATTTTTCGCTTGATTTAAGTAGTTTTTTTGCTCTACGTTCAAACAAGAATGTTAAAACCAATGTAAATATAGTTATAAAAGGTATTACAGAAATTGTATAGGCATTTATTCTAATTCTAGAAACAATCAAAAATGCAAACGTGATTATATTATTAATAATTGCAAATGCAACACCAAAGACAGCCGAATGTAAGCCAACTCTCAAGAACAAATATATTGCAACAGCTAATGCCATAATCAAGCTTGCTAATATTCCAGCAACTATTTGCCATGAAGTCACAAAACCGTCAAATTTTTCAACTTCTACTAAATTAAGATTATCTATTTCAGACAAACTTCTATCAGAATAGAATACAGAAATAAAATCGCTTTTTAATGTTTCAACTAATGTGTCGGCATCTTCTTTTGTATAATCAATTTTTGCTACCAATACATTATTATATGTGTCGGCATCAACTTCTTTTATATATACACTTGCCTTAATATCATTATTTGTTAATACTTCATCAAATTTAGTTTTAAATGTGTTAAATTCTTCGCTATTATCAAATTTTACATTTTCTGCCATAACAGATACTTGAATTCCACCACGAAAATCCACACCCTTATTAAAACCGAAAACACAAACAAAAACTATTGCCATAATCGTAATAGCACATGGAAATATAAGAAAATACTTAAAGTTTTTATTAAACATGAACTTACTCATTACTTTCCCCCTTTTTAAACTTTAACCTTTTGTAGTTTTTGCTATTAATATTTATATACCAAGTGACAAAGTCTTTAAGAATAACAACAGAGTTAAACAATGAAATAAATGCTAAAACTGCAAGTCCAACTCCAAATGTAGAAACAAATGGAATATTCCACAATGCAAGTGAAAGTCCACCAATAAAAGTAATCACGCAAATGTCTAATATTTTTAACCATGATTTTTTAAAGGCGGTTTTAGCGGAAAGTGGTATTCTCTTTAAATAGTAGAACTCGCTTTTCATTTTAAATAAATATATTGCATGACATATTCCCATTATTGCCAAACCAAATATTGCTCCAATTATTCCAGAAACAGACATTGTGACAATAGGAAGAGCCTGTAATAAGAAGATGGATGCAACAGCACCTGTTAAAATAGACAGGTCGGCAACAAATCCCAAATCTCCAAAGAAAACTGGGAACAAAATTAAAATTGCAATAAGAAGAGTAAGCAAAATACAAAGTCCTGTAATAATGCCAGACATACCCAAAGTTGGAGTGGTTTTACCATATGATGATATTTCTACATTAACGCCAGTTGAAGACATCAAAATTTGCAAAGCAAAGTTTTGTGCAACACTCTTGGTATATCCAGATGAATAGAAAGATAGATAATCATTATCACTCTCCTCAATCTTTAAGCTTGTTTGCTTTTCGCCACCAATGTAAAAGAATACTTTTCTATCATCTTCATTTTCCTTTGCAGAAACTTGTTTAGACAGTTCATGGAATTTTTCTGCTCCGGATTTATTAAACATAATAGTAATGCCATTATACTCCTCATCCAAATTGTATTGAACAGTTGTATATGCGTCTAAAATATCAGTACCAACAATGTCATATGATGCCAAATCGCTTTCTTCAATTGTTTCGGCTTCTGTTCCAGAAATATAAAAAGTTTTAGGGTCACCAATAATATTTAAAATATTAACCGCATTGCTTGCACTATTTACCTCTACTCTAACCTTGTTTCCCATTTGATAGACATTTGCATTTGAAAAACCTTGTGAATACAAAATGTCATCCATTTTTAAAATTAGTTCAGATATTTCTTTATCACTTGCATCTTCTGTTTTAATATCATACTCTGCATAATAGCCATCAGAAATATCACTTGTTGCAGATATTGAATTAAAAAAACCATTAAAATTATCGTTTGATGCTGGAAGTTTAAAACTAGCAAAACATAAAACCAAAGCGATTGCAAGTAAAACAATAACTAAACAAAAGTTAATTTTTGCTCTTTTTTTATTCATTTAATCTCC
>JAGCEE010000105.1 GCA_017650795.1 Clostridia bacterium
CATTTGTAAATCTTGTTTTCAACTTCCCTTTTATATTCTTGCATTTGTGATAATGAATTTACAGTAACAGTACCAACCACATCATAGTATTGTACGATAGGTGGTAATGAATAAAGTTTAGAATTTATTATCATCTTTGGTTCAGCATTTTCACGAATCTTCTTTACATTCTTCAACCATTGGACTTGTGGTGATTCTGTATATTGTGTAGAATGGAATGAATCGTAACTTAGAATCATCTTGATAAAGTCTGTCAAGTGTGAAAGATAACTTCTATTTGTACCATACAAAGAGAATGTTCCATTAGTGTTTGTAGATGTATCAGTCAATACATTTATAGGGTAATGGACAGCATTGTCTGTTTTGTACAAACTAGCGGCTATACAATAGCAAATACAATTTTGAATGTATTTGTAGGTAGTATGACCACCATTATCAAAATCTTCTATTTCATCTTGTCCCCAAGCAATAGCATTTTTAACCTTTAGTGGTGTGGTCAAACCTCTAAAGTAAGATACGAAATCTTGTTTTGTAACAAGTCTATTGTTACTAGCAAAATATAATGGGGCATTGTTCTTGATACTTTGTTGGTCTTCAAAATCAACACCATCCATAATATCAGTATTCAATGTAATCTTGATGTTACCAGTAACATCAATAATGCCACCAGGACAAGTAGCATAGAACTTGTTATTAGCCTTTACTTCAGCTGTATTACTACTAATTCTATTTGCCTTAGCACCTTCGCATTGGATATAGCGAACATAGATATTATCTTCTTCAGTAACTAGACCTGGTGAAACAACAGTACCATCACCAAACTTTAATCTAATGGACTTGTCACCATTTGTTGTAAGTGAACAAATCTTGTATGGCATATTGCTATTTGATTCATCAAATTGTGCTAACTTTTCATTTAGGTAGATAGAACAATCTTCAATATCATACAAGTTTTCTGGTGATAATGCTTCTTCTTCATCTTTACCAATACCTATTTTAGTCCAAGAATTTTTCTTGTAGAAAGTATTTTTATACCAACCATTAGGGTCTCTTTTTCCATACCAGTTACTGAACTTCAAATCATCAATATCATAGAATTGATAGGACTTACCAATCTTAGTAAGGTTAGAAATACCTTTAATTACTTCTGTCTTAACTTCACCTTGGAATATTTTTATAGGAACAAGTGAAGCATCGTTGTACATTTTAACATCTTGTAATTCAAGGTATTTCATTGAATCAACAGGAACAGAATAAGTCAAAGTTTTAGACCAAGTAGCACTTTGTCCAGCTTCAATATCATCCTTTGTAAGTACATAAGAATAGTCGGTATTTAGGATAAATTTATTATTATCATAAGACAAATCAGTTTCATCTTGAGCAAAGTAAATAGTTACTTTACCATTGTTTTTATAGTCCTGTAACTTTGGTGGTAACGGCCCTTTGATAGTGATTTGAACTTCTGCTTCTGCAGGTGTATTACGAATTGGATTATAGCCCAAATTCTTACCGTGCTTAATTACACTGCTATCAAGTTTTGCAGTATCAATGAAACCTTCTTCGGCGGTTCTTTGCATATAAAAGTTAGTCATATCAAAAGTACCAGTAAGCATTTCCATAAACAAATAGTAGATACTGGCAGAGGACATATTTTTGAATCGTTCATCATTTCTTAGACGAGCGGTAAAGTCCTCTAGCATATCTTGATAATTAATTCGTGTGTAATTATTCATTCTTTAAATTCCTATGATGTTTCTATATATTTATTACTTGATTTTAGGCATAAAGAACTCAGGAGAGAATGACAATGGTTCAACAATGGTATTACCACATTCGCATTTAATGTTGATATATGGCTTAACACCGAAATTTACATCAGCCATATAGTTTGCAAAATTAGCGAATGATTTACCATCCATTGTTTCAATGTAACGATAAGCCTGCATTATACTTTGTGGCTTGCCATTGATTGCCTTTATATAGTTACCAATATTCAACAATTCTTCATCTATTGGTGTAATACTATATTTTTCTGGTTCTCTTAAAATCATATTGCTTTCAATTTCATTTCCTATGGTTGGAAAACCAATAGTAACTACATCACCATTCAAAAGGGTATATTCATACTTGAAATCAGCTGGTAATGTATTTACAGTCAAGTCCTTGAATTGCATTTTAAATACATTCATATTACCACATTCAGGGCATTGATACTTTATATCAAATGGGTAATCATCGTAAGTAATGCTTCTTAAATAGAAGATTAACCAAATCTTATCACCTACTAGAATATCATTAACTTGTACACCCTTTACATTTCTAGCAAGAATACCATTCATAATACCATCTACTGTATCGGTGGTTACTGTAGACAAATTCTTAATATCAATGGTTGTCAATTTCTTTACTGAAATATCATTATGATAAAATAATCCTTGGCTTGGCAAAAGACTTTTATTCAATGGTTGGTCAGTAGGTTTTTGTTGTTGGATAATAGCCCTAGATATATCAGCTAGACTACCACCTTGATTTAAAATGTTTTCATCTTCTATTTTTCTTGATTGCATAATCACCTCACAATAAAATAATTTTATGTAGTATTTATATACAACAAAAAACCAAGGAGGTTATCCTTGGCTCTTTGGTTAATTTGTTTGACTTATAGCAACGATTAGTCTTTGACTTCTTCGCCGAGGTCTGCACTAGCAACTGCTGTTGCGTAGTCATCAGACAAGTAGTAAGAACCACTAAAGGCACTAGCTGGGGTAGCAGATACATCAGCCCAACCAGACTGAGGAAGAACATTGAGGATTCTCTTGTTAAGTCCCTTCATATCCTTCAAGTCAAAGAATGTGTCAGCACTAGCAGCACC
>JAGCEE010000106.1 GCA_017650795.1 Clostridia bacterium
ACAACAATATACGATTCAAAGAATTTTTATCATACATTCCATAAGTAGCCCACATTTCTTCAGGGTCAGTCCAAATAGCCACATAATCATCAGGAACAATAGTAAGATTAAATTCTTCAGCCAATGAATTAAATTTGTCAAGATTTGTCATTTGAAATCCTTTTCTATATCAGCTTTCTTATTTTGTACATCAACTTGCTTTTCAACATATTTAAGGATATTGGTTATTTCTGCACTTATCCACAATCTAAAATCTTGAAAAACATCTTTGTCTTTATCCTGACTATTATTTCTATTGAACATAACAGTTCTTGATTTAGAAGCTATGGCAAAGTGCCTTAGATTACTCATTTCCTTAGAGCAATCTTCATCTTTATGAAATTCAATGGGCATATCTATATTAATAACTTCACCCAAGTCAGTCTTTAAGGTGAAGCTACAATTGACTTTCTTTTCCCCATCAGTAAATGTTTGTTCGGCGGCGATTAATTCAAATTCATCACCGTCATATTTCTTTACAAATAAATTATCACCTGTATTATAATAAATTACTATCATTTTTTGTCTGGTAAGGGTTCTCTTTCTATCTTTTCAATTTCCTTGTAAATCATATCCTTCCAAAAAGTTTCATCGTAAGTATCTTCAACCCATTTCTTCATTAGCAAATGGTGAATGATGTAACCTTGATAGCTACTCATTCCATTATTAGCAATACTATCTTCAAACTTTTCTTTATATGAAAGAATCTTCTTTTGGAAATCCTTGTCGGTAACCAAATCTTTTTCGGCAATCAAGATTGTACAATCAGCAGTAGCATTGAATGCATCTTTGCCAGTCTTCATTTGTAGTGCTTCCATAATGTTACTTTTCCAACTATCATCAAGCACTAACTTTTCAGGACACATCCTTAACATCAATGCGGTCAGCATTTCCCTTGGGGGTAAACCTTCGGTTTTAATTTCATCTTCCTTGAATTTCCAACCCGTTAGAATTGACCACAATATAGCCAGCTTAGGACTTGACTTAATTCGCTTATATTCATCTTGAATTTCACGGTTGTCCTTATATACATCATCAAATTTTTCTTCAGCCATCTTGTACATTTCTTCCCTTTCAAAAGGGCCAGGAACATGATTCTTTTCAAAATCTTCAAAATCATCAAACATAGTTATTCTCCAAAAGTAATAGATTCAACTTCAACTGAAAGTGTTTTCATCTTATTTCCACTATCCTTGTTAGTGTTGTTGATGTTACAAGACTTCCAATCCTTTGAAAATTCGTAAGTTGAAATGGCAAACTCGGTTTCCAACTTAAACTTATGGTCACCATCGGCTACCATATCATTCAATGTTTCAGGATTCCAAGTAGGACAATTTTTAAATTTAAGTGATGTAATCATAGTTACCCCTTTGTTTTCCTTAAATATAAAAAAACCCATTTGGTTTTTCAATGGGTTTAATGTAAATTTTATTTTTCATTAAGGATTTTTATGTTCGCTTGCCTTAGTGAATCTATAATATTCTTTTGCTTATCGTACCTTACTTTCCAAGCCGTATATTCTTGTAAACAAGATATTGGGGCATTTTCTACTGTATAGAATTTCATACAATCTGGCTTAGAATATTCAATCTGCTTTAGGGTATTTTCCGGCTTGCTATTGAAATCAATTTGTTCACATAGCTTCCACATACCCAAGCACATCCAAATAACACCAACAACAATCCAAAACGAACACAAACCGGTTAATGCGTTTGAATATGAACCATCTCGCCTAACCTCAACAAGTTCCTTACTAAAAATGGCAATCGCAACAATACCAAGAATAAGATAAGCAACTCCAAAGACACCGTCACTGTAACAATTCAAAAATTCTTGCATAATTAAGCCTCCTTGTAAATCTTAATCAAGCTCTTGACTGCACTAAGTTCAGCACTATTCATTTTTGATTCATCGTACTTGAAAGATGAATAGTGTAAGTTAAATTCCAATTCATCGTTTCTATCCTTGGTTTTAACCAAAGAAATTGTATTGCTGCAGTTCACATCAATAGTGTTAATGAAATTGATTTTAACCAAAGTCTTCTTGTTTAGACGGTCAAAAACAATCAATTCGGTTTCCGAAAAATTGTTGTGAGTAAGAACTTGGAAATCGCAAGCATCAAAGAACTTGCACATATTACGGTTCAATTCGTTAAACTTTTCAAGTTTCATTGTTAGTTACCTCCAATTAGTAAATGTAGTTATTGCCAACCTTACGAATCTTGCCTTCTTCAATAGCACAGCGAACAAGCTGACCAGCATACTTGGCAATCATAGGTTGAATCAACTTGATTTGCTTTTCAGTCAAGAAACCATTCTTAATCTTGAAATTAGCCATAGAAGAAAGCATCTTGGCATCCTGAGGAATGAAACCCACATTGTTACGATGAATCGTATCTTCATTTTGCTTTTCATCGTGGGTCTGATTGGCATAAATGCGAAGAAGTGCCTTGACCGTCTGGTCATTCTTCGTGGTGATTTGAACCTTCATCTTAGAAACAAGGGCTTCAAAGGAAGTGTAATTTGCCATAGTGTTACCTCTTTGGTTGTTTTGTTTTACATAAGTAAATATAGTTAATCTCAACTTATTTGTCAATAAGTTTATGCTAAAATAATGTAAAAATTTTTATACAAAAAGAAAGGACAGGATTAAAAAATCCCATCCTTTCTACGAGGTAACAACAAACCTTTAATTAGTCCTTTAGAATACCATATTCATAGGCTTCATCAATTGCTACAGAAAGATGTTTCAATGCTGAAATATAATCATCTTCGTGGATTTTCTTGTAGTTTGATGTAGGTTCATCATCATTAACGAACTGTTCATAATAATCAACCTTTGCCTTAGCCAAATCATAAGATACTTTGGCAGCTTCCTTAAACTTACCTTGTGCTTTCAGCTTGGTAATTTCATTAATCTTACCAATCACTTCCTGCATAAAGTCATCGTGATACTTAATCGTACTATTCATTATTTAACTCCTATGGCAACTTAATTTCGTGCTTGGGGTCAGCCCATTCACTAAACTTCTTTACCTTATCTCTAATTTCTTGCTGATACTTCATAAGACCATCACGGTCTACCAATTCACCCAAGATAGTATTGCCCTTATCATCGTAGATAATGCGGCCAGTTTCATCTTTCAAGGCATCAAAGTAAGGCTTGACCTTTGCCCTATACTTTTCCTTCCATTCAGGTGTCTGGTTTGGCAAATCGTAGTTCATCATATTAATCAAGTTGGTTTCAAGAACCGGACGAGAACCAGGATAAAGGTTGTACATCTTGTCATATCGTACACTACGATAACCCGCTTCAAATTCAGCTTCACGGCGAACCTTGGGGGACATAATAAGTTCTTGCATTGTGTAAACTTTTCCCTTCATCAATGGGGAAATAAATTCACCATTATCACGGGAGAAATGCAAAAAGTGGCAGGCTTCGTGAACGAAAATGGCAAATGCTTCTTCTGCAGTAAGTTTCTTTACTTCAATGGTTTCCGTTCCCTTATTACCTTCTTCATCTTCTTCATCTTCTTCACTTGTATCTTCAGTGGAAGTCAAGAT
>JAGCEE010000107.1 GCA_017650795.1 Clostridia bacterium
AAATAGTTAAAGACATAAAAAAGGACTATTTCCTATTGCTCCCAAGCGGAGAAGAAATTAAATTAGACCTATCTAAAAAAGATGAGGTTTTAGAAAAATTAAATAAATATGGATATGAAGAGCTTATAGATTATGTTAAGGCGGAAGAATTGCCGGGCGAAGTGAAAGAAGAAGCTCCTAGTATTAAAGAAATGAAAAGACTTGAACTAAGCGACAATGAAAATTCATCTGACAGTGGAAATCACAGAATGTATCCACAAGGACAGCTTATGTTTAGTCTTATCAAAGATTGGCAAGAGCGAATTGCTAAATATGATTTAGGTGCAATGGAAATTGGCTCACCACTTTTCTATAACAAAGCCGACGAGCAAATCTTAGCTCAATGTGGTTCATTCCACGAACGCCATTATTCTGTTCGCGTGCCAGACGATCCAAATAAAGAATTTATCTTGCGTTTTGCCGCTGACTTTGGCTTATTCAAAATGGTACAACAAGCAAGTTTCAGTTACAAACAATTGCCACTTAGATTTTTTGAATATTCTGAGAATTTTAGATATGAAAAATCGGGCGAACTTTCAGGGCTCAAAAGAGACCGTTTCTTCCACATGGCGGACATTCATTGTTTCTGCAAAGATGAAGAGCAAGCAATAATAGAGTATAAAGATATTTACAAAAAATATGAAAATTTGAACTCTGGAATGGGCATTAAATATGCAAATGTGCTTAGGATCGTTGATGTTTTTTATGACAAATACAAACAAGACTTACTTGAACTTGTAAAATATGCTAACCGACCATTGTTCGTAGAAAGACTAGACAAAATGAAACATTATTGGGCAATGAAAAGCGAATGGCAATCAATCGATAGTGTTCATGGAAACCAGCAATTATCTACGGTTCAATTTGACGTGAAAGAGGGCAAAGTATATAACATTGTTTACGCAAATGAAAATGGCGAAAAGCAAAATTGTGTTATCGTTCACTCATCTGTTGGGGCAGTTGAAAGATGTATGTATGCAATTCTTGAAGAAGCATTAAAACTTGAACGCCCTGTGTTACCTTTATGGCTTAGCCCTGTGCAATTACGTATAATCCCTGTTGACAATGCTGCTCATTTAAGTTTCTGCGAAAGTTTGAATTTTGATGGAATTCGTTGTGATATTGACGATAGGAATGAAAAACTTGGTAAAAAGCTCGTTCGTGCTAGACAAGAATGGATACCATATTCAATCGTAATTGGCGAAAATGAAATAAATGGTGGCAAATTTAAGGTTAATGATAGATATAACAATCAAGTGCTTGAAATGGATAAAGAAGAATTACAAAAATTTATATCAAAACAAATAAAAGACAAGCCTTATCGCCCACTTGCTCTTTCAAGATATATCAGCAAACGTCCATCATTTTACGGGGCGATATAGATTTTAAAGAAAAATACATTATAAGTTAGGCGTTTGATAAATAAAAAACAACCCAAAATTGTTCAGGGTTGTTTTTTATTTCTTTTTTTCAATGTGTCATTTTAGGGGTTCTCATCAATTGTTGTCCTTTTGGATAACTTTTTTTATTAAAAAAACTTGAAGGTTTTATGCTCCAAGTTTTTTTGTTGGGACTAGGGTTAAAATTATTTACAATTTTTTGTTGTTTTACTTGATTTTGACCCAGATGAGCAGTTTTTTGTTGTCTTACTTTCGTGGTAATCTTTTGCCATATTGTTAGACTCGCTCTTTGTGTTTGTTTTTTTCATTCTACCAAACATTTTTTACCTCCCATTTCATTAGTGAGTTTTCTCACAATGTTATGGTGTGTATGATTTAATAAAATATACATGGAAATAATGAATAATAAAGAATGAATGTCAAAATATTATAGTGAATAATTGTGAACAGATTATAATTATAGTTGGTGGTAAAATAAACTATTTTTAGCCCTGCCCTATTTTTAGTTTTCTAAATAATCTTTCTTTATCTTTTTGGATTTCGGACTTTTGTGGTTTTGGCATTTTGTTTTCTGGTCTATTCATTATGTAATATCTTAGTTCGTCCATTGCATGGTCGTCTTTTTTTATTGGTGCATCACCGTTTCCCCAAAAATATCCTTTAATTTCTCTAATCATATTTACGCAGTTTTTAAATATAAAAAGTTTTGATTTCCCTTCTGCATTTTTTAAATATGATTTTACCCTGCTTATTCCAGAATACAAATCTTTGTTTACATTTGGATTTACGAGTATTTGGTTATCATAAAATATTTCACAAACATTTTTGGGGCTAGATAGTGTCCTTTGATTTGCTGCGCTATCAATCAAACTACTATACATTCCATTTGGTGCTTTTTGCCAACCAAGATTTTCGCATATTTCTTTTATTTTGTTTGCATGATATTCTACTGTTTTATTGCTCTCGTAATGTTCGGCAATCACATAAATATTTCCGTCATAATCCACAGCATACCAATGTGCCGATAGTGGATTATTAAGCCCTGGATCTATTGAAATATTATCGTACCATTCTTTTGGAACATTAAATGGCTTTATAACATTTACGCTTTCATCAAACTCGGAGTATACTTGCCCACCATTAGACATAAACTTGCCGTATCTTCTTGCCTCTAATTCTTCGCCCGAAAGTGTTTTTGAAAGTTCGGCTATTTCCTTTTGATTTAAGTACGGATTATCGCCCCACTCCATAAATTCACACCAAACTTCGCCATCGTTGTTTTCGTTTAAATAAATTGTGTTATACACCCAAGTAAGCCCTTTTAGTGGGGTCATTGTTCCGTATATCTCGCCCGAACGGTCTAGTACACGCATTTTGCATTCTTTATATATATCTTCTGGTGGTTCTTCATCAAACCAAACATAGTCAAGCGACATACCCTGAAACTTTTCTCTGCCTTGGTCGCAACTTTTAAAACCAATTCTGCTAGTGCCACCAAAAATGTTTTCTATTAAAATATAGTCTATTATTCCACCCTGTGGGCTATCTTTACGTCCAGACGACATAACAACATCTTTAATCCAAACGGGGTTTATATAACTTAACACCTTGCTTTGCGCAACATCTCTTTGAACTTGACTAGAAAGCGAAACAACCCAAATAGAAACATCTTTTTTGTTTTG
>JAGCEE010000108.1 GCA_017650795.1 Clostridia bacterium
TACTTGTTTGGACAGCTGTTGTGTATTGCGTTGTCAATATAAAGACCTATGTTAGACAACATGTCTCTTACAGCAACATTAGACTTTTCAGCGATAGCCTAACGAATATCCTGTGTATACTTGATGTAATCATCTTCTGACTTGAAGTCTGATGGTTGGACAGCTTGCTTTGTAGCATATTCTACGATAGCCATGCCAATATCTTCACCCAACTTTCTAAGACCAAGCTTCAAAGTAGTATTGCCAACATAAGGTGCTAAAATACCGGCACCGCCTGTTTGTGCTACAGGAGCTGGTGCTTGTTGCTTTTCTTGAACTGGGGCATCAACATCCAATGGTTCATTAATTGTGCCATCTTCATTCAAACGATTGTGATAATATTCTTTAAAATCCATATAAAATCTCCATTTTTACTTTATTTATATTAGAAAATATCCTCATCTTCGGAAGCAATTTGACGGCATATTTCTATAACATCGTCAGTATTAGAGAATTTACCACCGTGTGTCCCTAGAACATATTTTTGTAACTTTCTATATTTGCCTTCTTCATCTGAGTTCTTATAGGATTCAGTTTCGCGGAGTCTTCTTAAAACCCTATCTTCCTTAATTTCACGGGCTAAATCTTCTTTCTTTGTGCTTTCTTTCAAGAACTTACGGAAGTCAGACTTTAATTCGGATTCCTTGAATGTTTCGTTCATAAGGTTGTTATAAACGGCTTCATCGTAGTTAAGGCAAACATCCAAAATTTCACCAAACTTGGCTTCACATTCATCTTCTGTAAGCATTAGCTTGTCAGAAACAAAAGTTAAGAGGTCGGCTCTATTGATTTCATTTTCGTTCAATTCCAAACGATAGATGTAATCATCTACTGCCCTTTCAAGCATAGCCCTAGTAATATCACAACCTACCTTAGAAAGTTCATTGTAGGATTCTTGATAAATTACCTTTTTAGCCTTTTTGTATTCAGAAAGCATATTCTTAACAATCTTGCCAACGGTAGCCGAATTGTTAATTGGTTTAGCCTTGAAAGATGTATTCTTCATAAGGGTGGTAAACTTAGAATGTTTCTTAGCTTCGCCACCAATCTTGACTGACAAATCACCACTATCTAAAACCTTGATAGAACCAATCTTAGCCTTACCAATGATGGAGCGGTCTATGATGTCATAAGTTGTATCATCAAATTTCTCAACCCCAAAACCTGAATTGATAAAGATTGGAAGTATCTTTGAAATAAATTTATTTTCCATATTCAAACTCCAAATTACTTTTCTATCTATATTTATAATTTTTACACATTATTTGTTACTTTTGAACTTGTAACATAAGGTGCGGCAGGATTATATACACCACCTATATTTGTTTCCTTAGTTCCTAGTGTATGACCAATATCATCATTGAAATTGCCGAATCCGAACAAATTCTTGTACTTTTTGACTATTACACCACCATAAACACCCTTGTTTTCATCACCAGGAATTTGAATACCATTCTTATCTACAACAGGTGGTTTTACAATATAGCCCTTATCGTAGGTGAACTCCCATATAATTTCTTGGGCTGATGTAGGTATTGTCTTAGACTTTTCATCATAATTGTTAAGATTTGTTGTGTCTATGGTTATATTATCGGTTACAAGCCCCGTATTGGCGGTTACAGACCAATATTTGTGTTCCAAGGTCTTATCACTATACCAATTAGCTACATTGGCTAGAGAGGCACTTTCTGTTAAAATACGGTCAATGCCATTCCAAGTAGCACTATTTGGGTCTGCAATAGAAGAAATTGTTAAAATTTGTTTACTACCTTCAGGATAGTTTTTAATATCGTACAATTCTTCATATTCCCAATTTTCTACAATATTGTGTGTGGCACTATTGAAAGTGGTGGTTGGGTAGCCTTCCTTAATGGCGGAAATTCTACCTATTTTTGTTCCAAATTCGTATGACAAATCGTATCTATCAGTAAATGGGTTAATCTTGCTATAATTACCCATAATAGTTTGATTATATGTTTCATAACCATCTGGAACACCACAATGGGTTATAATTTGGTCAATGACGTGGGCATCCTTAATTGGCTTGTAGAAAAATGCTTCCAATTTAAATGTGAAAGAAACGGTAATTTCTCGTTTGTCCTCTTCACCAAAATCCTGTGTCATTTCAATATTTGAACCTTCGCACAACATCTTAATGGCTCTTCTTTTATTGATGAACCAAAATTCTTTAAGGTTAATCCAAGCATCAGGGGCAAATCTTGTTCTAATTTGTTCCATTATTTGATTGGCATCCGAAATGTGCTCGGTCTTTGCTTCCATAGTGATAGTTACATTTTGTGGAACTGGTTGAACATCAGACCAGAACTTATTGAACATTATGTAGTCAATGCCATTGGCTTCAAAGTAGTTTGAATAGAAAGCACGATTCTCACCACCACCGGCATATCTATCACTAGCAAAATCTACACTATCTACACGATAGGCTATGTTTGGTAATTGGATATAATATTTCTTGCCACTTTCTTGTTCTACGCGGAAATCGTGTGACTTCATTCTGGGGCCGTATTTGACAGGAACTTGAATCTTCTTTATAGGTTCACCATTTTCATCATAACGAACAACATAAAGGTCATTGAAGAAATTACCAAAACCGACCACTAATCCTCTTAGTGAATCGGCAAAGAAATAATTTTTAGGATAACCTTCGTTAGCGGCACCATCTATAACACCCTTATGGAAATTGTGCTTTGATGGGTCATATATTGGATTAGCTGTAGAACTTTGTTTATTTTGTGACCAATTACTCATATTATATTTATGAAATCATTTGGGAAAATGGAATTATCTTCATCTAACCCACGGTAATAATGAATGTTCTTATTATCACCGATTGGCACAATACTCATTGTCCTAGAATCCAAGAATGTACTTGACTTGTTCAAGTAGTAAGGTTGCTTTGTCAAATCCACATATTCCTTGAAATTGTCAATCACATACCTTACCACATTTTCATAGTTCCTGCTTTTACAAATGTAAGCCTTGTGTCCAGAATATAAAAATAATTTTACATCGTGGTTCGGGTCACCTACAAAGTTGTAGGTAGCCTCTGTGACTTGTGGGTAAATATCCATAAAGAAATCATCTACCGCAATAATGCCATTGTCATTCAATAATGGCAAACTCATATTCAAGTCATTCCAACAATTATCATAGGAATGACCAGCATCAATATGAATAAACTTTGCTTGACCTTGTGGGAATGAATTGATACACCAAGTCATTTCATTGTGCCATTCAACCAATGGGGTCTTGTCAGACAATTTCTTTATGTTTTGGTTGATTGTATCATACTGCATATTCATATCAACCAATTTAAGTGTTTCACCTTCATCAATATAGTTGTTGAAAATGCCAGCACTTTTACCGGTGAATACACCTAATTCTATAATATCACCCTTGATATTGTCAAGAAATGACAATATGTATTCTAGGGTGAAGAATTGTTCTTGATTACACCAACCCTCAATAGAATTAAATGTTTCTAATTTGTTTACAAAATTGTCTGCGTGATTCTTTAACATATTACATCCAAAATTGTCTGTTTTCTGTTACCCAATTCCAAATCATATTCCAAGAATTTTGTGGTTTGTCCTTTGGGTCTTTTGTATTGAATTGTGGTTCTTCAGAATTATAAGCATAAGTTCCACAGCCAAAATGGTCTACATAAAGGTCATTCAATACCAAGGTTTCATCTTTGTGATTCAAGCAATCCATAAAGAATGAATAGCCTGTATCAAATAAAGCCCAATTATTGTTGCCATTTAAGCCATAAATTCGCTTTTCATCAAAGAATTTTAAGCCATATTCCTTTACTTTGTTCAAATTGATATATTGACAGCAAGGGTGTAATCTATTTCTAGCACTTTCAAAATTACCAATGGTAATGTATTTACCATCAATCATTTCAAGCGGATTCTTTCTAAAGATTACATCACTATCGGTCAAAATCAAATTACTTCTACCATTCTTGATTAGCAAGTCAATAACATATTGAATAGTGTAAGAATGGGAAGCACTACCAATGGTAGTTTGTTCATCTATCCATTTGAAATCAAGGATATTTCTTGTATTGTTGTTTGACCAGTTCTTTATGTTATTGAAATATAAAATATTGTCATAGCCATAGTTGCTAAACACCTCAACATTCATTGGGGTCCAGCCTGAATTGTCCCAAAGAATCAAAGTGAAATCTTGTGGTTTGAGTTTCTTGTAAAGACTTCTAATGTAGAATGGCATAAACAAATCAGATTCACAAACACAACATAGAATTATGTTGTCCTTATGAATCGTACCACAAGTGGGCATTTTAATAGCCCATTGTGGAATATCACCGAAATCAAAATCCATATTAAACCTTCAATTTACGGTCACGATAGAATGGTTTTAGTTTATCCAATTCACGAATCACAACATCATCAATGTTAGCAATATCGTGTTCAAGTTCCTTAATGTGTTTTACATTGTCTTGAATTTCATTCTTAATCTTGTCTTGGTCAACCTTTTGTAAGCTAATTACTCTCTGGTCGCAAATGTACTTGGCAGCTTCATTAGCAAAAGTTTTTCCTTTCAAGCCTGGCATATTTTCAGCAATATACTTGATTGGGTCTTTATCTTCCAAGCCCTTGACTACCACTTTAAGATTTTGTGAAGCAAGCAATCTCCAATCCAA
>JAGCEE010000109.1 GCA_017650795.1 Clostridia bacterium
ATTAGACATTTCAATAATTAGTCCTTACACAGGTAAAGAATCTTTACCTGATGTTTCGTATGCTGATTTAATGTATAAGCATTTTTGTGTTGAACCAATTATCAACCAAAATATACTTAGATACAGTTTTGATAATGATAAAGGTTATCGTTTCTACACGAAACCCTGTTTATGTTTTTTAGATGATAAAAACTTTGAAATTCACACAGACGATTTTGATGAATTGTTTGATAGTGAAAAAATCAAATCTTTTAAGAGTAATATAATTAAAGAAGACTATTCTAATTGTTCCAAGTGTTCCAAATACCAAAACTATAAACAAGGTTCGGATAGTGCTTTCTATAATTGGAAATCTTTTATTGAAGAATATGGATTGTATGTCAAGAGATACTATTACAATAAGGACAAAATTGATGATTATCCTTTATATTCAATAAATCTAAATGTTTCCGAAGTTTGTAATTTGAAATGTAAGACTTGCCGAAAAGATTTTATTACAAAAGAACCAGATTTAACACCTGAAGATTACGAAAAAATTATAAAGAAAATTAAAACAGTAAAAAGATTGAAAATAGGATGCGACGGAGAAACATTCTTCAGTAAAATCTATATGAAAATCTTAAGTGAAGATTTAACGAAAGATAGTGAATTAGAAAACATTGAGATTTTCACAAATGGAACTTGTATGACAGAAAAACGATTGAAGGAAATTCATCCAAATAACTGGAACATAATAAAAGAAGTTAGAATTTCTATTGATGCCGCTACAAAAGAAACTTATAAGTTAGTCAGAGCTAACAATGATAACCAATGGGAAAATCTTTTAAAGAATATAAAGTATTTAAAAGAAAATTACAATGTAAAAATGGCTTCTTGTTTCACGATTTCTAAATACAATTATAAAGACACTATGGATTTTATAGATTTCGCAGAAAATCTTGGTTTTGAAGAAGTAGCATTTGCTTTTGCTAAACCTAGATTAAAGGATAATGACAGAGAATGTGTTATCACGAATGAAACTTACAAAAAAGATATAATTGAAAAGATAAATGAAATTGTATTTTATAAGTCAAGAAAAATAAATGTGGTATTAACATAATGATTAAAGTATTACAAGGTTACGAAATACAGAAATTATACGAAAGAACCGGTAAGAGAAAATACAAATTAAATCTTTTGCCTGATTCATATTTCATCAGCAAAAATGAAAACTATCAAAGGCTTTATAAAGAAATAACTGAACGAATGGATAAAGCTGTATTAAGATTTGGTAATACAGAAATAAAGACAAGTGATTATTACCAATTAGAAGAAAGAAGAAAGAATTTAATCAGAGATGAATGTTTTGATTTGAAATGGCAATTAGAACATATTAACACTGACTATATTTTAAACAAATTTTATATTATTGAGGTAGATGATGAAGACTGTAGTAACAATGACTTGCTGGACTAAACGAATAAATCAAATGCCTATCTTTTTGGACTATTTCTTTGCTACACAAACAAAGAAACCTGATTTATTTTATTTGTGGCTTGCTACCGAAGAATTTCCAGACCATATTTTGCCACTTGAACTACTTGTAGCCATACAGAAATATGGTGTTATTTTGAAGTGGATTGCTAATAATGAATACTGCCATAAAAGATGGAGAGTTTATCCTGAACATTATGACGATGTTGTAATTTCATTAGATGAAGATAAAAGATACCCTAATGATTTGGTAGAACAGTCTGTAAATTGTAAGTATATAACGAATTTGTATATTCCAAGAGTAGAACAAAAATACGAAAATGTAGATTTGGGCTTTTGTGGTCAGTGTATAATTCCACCTAAAACATTTCCAATGGAAGCATACAATATAAATTATTTAAATGACAGATTGGAGTATTCACCTAAATGCGATGAATGTTGGTTGAATGTATTTTTATTGAAAAACAATATAAAGATAACAACTGATATTTCTTTATGTTTACCTTTAGAATTGGGTTATGAATGTTCTGATAATGATACAGCTTTATACAAACATATAGGTGATGATAAAGCAAAAATCTTTATGAACTTGGTAAATTATATGACTGATAAATATAATTTTGATATAGATATGAACAAAGTAAATAGAATTGTAAATTATATGAATATACACTCAAAATAATAAATACAATATGAGTAATTGGACGCAAAATACATCAGCAAAAAGAAGTGACCCTGTTTATGACCCATCAACCCACCAGTACAAGAAAGGTTGGATTGACGGTCATCCACGTGGCGGTTATCCTGCTAACTATTTCTTCGCCGATACAATACGTTCTGTGATTGTAGGTTTCGGTAATTTCTTTAATGACCTTTATGTAATTCGTTATGACGAAAAAGGCGAACCAATTAAGCAGATTCAGGTTC
>JAGCEE010000110.1 GCA_017650795.1 Clostridia bacterium
TACCTTTACACTTTTAATATAATAAACAAAAACAACAAGAGTATTTTTACATATTTTTTAATAAGCAGTTTAGCTACATTATTTTTAGATATTTTGCTCATTCCTAAATTTGCATTCGGCTTAGGAATAAATGGAATGGCAATTTCGGCACTACTTGTATCAATAGGTCAACTATTATATTTTCTTTTCACTATGCCAAAAGTTAAAAAGGATAATAAGTACACTTTTAATAAAAAAGAATACATACGGCTTTGCTTGTTATCGTTCTTTGAAACATTAACACGCAATTTAACATATTACTTTATAATACTTGTTCTTTTGAACACACTAAACAATCAAGATTTGTATTTTATTAGCAATGAGTTTATCTGGTCTATTATGCTAATACCAAATCTTGCA
This sequence comes from Clostridia bacterium, assembly GCA_017650795.1. Classification (GTDB taxonomy): domain Bacteria; phylum Bacillota; class Clostridia; order Christensenellales; family UBA1242; genus HGM11367. The sequence continues at coordinate 400 of JAGCEE010000110.1, forward strand.
CAAAACAGCCACATAAAACAAAACCTATCGCAAAACAACAACGAAAGTTTAAAGCCCTATTTTTTGCACAGCATTTTAATATCGGTATTTGTATGTTTAATGATTCCCGTTGCCTTTGTAATATTTAAGCATATATATTGCTTTGAAAATTATATGGATTACTTTTTAACCCTACTTAAACTTATTCCTTGCTACTTTATATTTATTTTTGACAATGTAATAGAATCATACTTTATTGCAATCGGAAAAATGCAACATGTTTTTGTGCAAACGCTATTAACCAATGTTTTGGTATATTTTACAAGTTTTATTCTTTACATCACTGGCATTTGGCATGTCACGCTAGACAGCATAATATTGGTGTTTAGTGCAGGAATGATTATATCTAGTGCATACACTATTTCTATTTACTTGTATGGATTAAAATATTCCAATGCCACCCCAGCCAAATCTTAATAAAATATATTTTTATAATAAAACTTATTTTTCTCTTTTTAAAATCTACAAAAAAGACAGGCCCTTAACCTGCCTTTTTATCTTAAAACTTTAACTATAAAGATTTTTCTATATCTTTTGTTTTTAGTATACTTTCTTTATATCCCTCTGGGTCTGCCTTCCATTTTAAGTATTTTTTTCTTAAACAAACTGCACATGGCCTAAAACCGGCAAGCAATGCATCTTTTTCATCTTTAAAAAATACTCGCCTATCAACATAATAGCCTTTTGCGATCCAATTTAATGCACTTGGGCAATCAAGAGCGCCATATATTTTTTCTTTGCCGTTATAGCCACCATATAATCCTGGTGTTTCGCTTAAATATGTCTTTCCATCTGGCCCAATTAGTTTATACATTTTCATAGCCCTTCTCCCGTTTAATCTAATTATATCAATAATACTTATTTTTGTAAATATATATATTTTTTTCTTTACAGCTTTTATGTTTTAGCAAAAAACAACGACTGATTGCAATATTTAAAAAAGTATATAGCATTTTAACATTATTGTTTGTAATTAGTTGCATCTTACAAGCAATTAATATGTCATAAAAATTGTTCACATCGGCTATATTGATTGACAATGATCCTCCTAAATGTTATGGTGTTTATATGATAATAAATGGGGGTTTTTATGGCAAGATGTAGTGATTGTTATAGCTATCATAATGGGTATTGTGAGCATTATTATCAATATGTTCAAGACTATGGTGGCAGTTATTATGATTTGCGTGATTATGCTAGTGGTGTTGTTGATGCAATAAATTGCCCTAATTTTATTAGAAAATCAGATAATTCTAGTAGTGGCTGTTTTTTAACTTCTGCCCTAGTTCGCTATCTTGGCAAAACAGACGATTGCGAAGAACTAACAATTCTTCGTTCTTTCCGTGACGGATATATGAGGTCTTTTGAAGAGGGTAAAAAACTTGTTGCAGAGTACTATGTTGTTGCACCAAAAATTGTTGAGGCAATAGAGTTATCGGATAAAAAAGATGAATATTACCAAGACATAAACAATGTTGTAAATGAATGTGTAAAATCAATAAAGCTTGGTGACAACAAAAAAACCATGGCTCTTTATGTTGACATGGTAAATAGATATAAAACTCTCCTTGTTTAATTAAAACCACTTTATTTTTGAGAGTCTTTATTCTACTAAAAACAACATAAAAATATTTAATTAAAAAATGAAGTCGCAGGACTTCATTTTTTTACTGCTCATTTTTTAGCAAATCGTTTTTGATTTTTTGTAGTTTTGTAGATAGGTTTATTATGTATGTTTGTGGGTTATTAATCCTTAATGCTTCGTCCCAAAGTGTATTTAATTCGTCTTGAACTTTTTGCCTTGTTTGTTTTATTGTTGGAAATCTATATACTATTTTTCCATTTTCTAACATCTTTTTACGAAGTTCTTTAACTCTATAATAACTTATATCTTTTTTTATCCATTCTTTATCTGGGTGAATTAGTGTTAGTTTTCCACTTGGCATTTCTTCATCATAAACACAAATCAGATCGGTTATAAGTTTATTATTTTTATCATACAGCCTAAATATTTTTTTAAAGTGTGGATTAGTGATTTTTTCTACATTGTCAGATATTTTTATTTTAGGCAAAATTTGATTATTTTTTTCAATGGCAACAAGTTTATATACTCCACCAAAAACCGGATTAGATTTACTTGTAATCATATTTTCACCAACACCAAAACTGTCTATTGGTGCATTCTGCTCTAAAAGTGAAGTTATTACATATTCATCTAATGAATTAGATGTCACAATTTTTGTTGTATTTAGTCCTGCCTCATCTAGCATTTTTCTTGCTTCCTTTGCTAGGTACGCCAAATCGCCACTATCTATTCTTATTCCTGCCAAAGATTTGCCCATTGGTTTTAATACTTCGTTATTAACCCTTATTGCATTTGGAACGCCACTTTTTAATGTGTTGTATGTATCAACCAAAAATGTGCAGGAATTTGGAAAACTCTCTGCATATGCTTTAAATGCCTCATACTCTGTATCAAAACTCTGAACAAAACTATGTGCCATTGTGCCAAGAACCGGAACGCCGTATAATTCTCCTGTTAATGTGCAAGCAGTTCCACTCGCACCAGCAATATATGCATCTAATGCCCCGTCCACAGCTGCGCTTTCGCCCTGTGCCCTTCTACTACCAAACTCCATAACCGACCTGCCCTTTGCACTTCGCACAATTCTACTTGCTTTTGTAGTTATTAAACTGTTGTGGTTAAAATAGACAAGCAATGCCGTTTCTACAAGTTGCGCTTCTATTAGCGGTGCTTTAACAGTTATCATTGGCTCATTCGGAAAAACAACCGTTCCGTCCTCAACCGCCCAAACATCTCCCGTAAATTTTATATTAGACAATCTTTTTAAGTATTCGTCACTAAATAATGATAAACTTTTAAGATAATCCATATCTTCACTAGTAAAATGAAACTGGGCAAGATACTCAACACATTTTTTTACTCCATTTGCAATAACAAAACTTGCACCATCTGGCACTTTTCTAAAAAACAAATCAAAGTAAGCAATGTTGTTATCTATCTTTTTATTAAAATAGCCCTGCCCCATTGTTAACTCATAAAAATCAATCAATAGATTAGAATTTTCCATACTTCACACTCCTATTATTTACTTTTGCTCCACATTAGCATTTGAAATATTGTTATTAAAGATTTCAAAATTGAATTTTTTTAAACTTTTAAGACCATCAATATTGTAATTTGCCGAGTTGTTAATCATAATACTACCAACCACGTTGCAGTCCATATGTACGACAACAATTTTTTTGTTTAACGCCGTTGCAAAACCAACCTCCCAAGCCGTTCCACTATCACTATACAAACCATAATATACACACACTAGCGCATCACATTGGTATAGATTTTCTTTGTCATAATCATATACCAATCTTCCCCAAACACCATTTGGCATTTTGTCGTCATCTAGAAATTTATGTTCCATTGGTACAAAAACATCTAAGTCTTTTGACCTAAGAATATTCTTTGCTTTTATGATATTATCTCTTTCTTGTTTATTAAAGAATGGACCTGCTAAATATATTTTCATTTAAAACTTCTCTTGCTTTTATTGGTGTTTTTTTTGGTTTACTTATTTTTTGCTAAAACTCTTTTATAATACCCCTGTGCTTCGGGGATAATATATTTTAAGTTTTCTGAAATATTATTTCTTATCTGCGTAGAATGAATAGGAATAACATCTCTATCTATTGCCCAAAACTCATACTCTTTAAAATACTTTTCGTTAAAATCCCGGTAGCTTCCGTCTGCAATTTTTATATTGACATCATTAAACTTGTCTTTAAATTTTTTTGTCCATTTATCTAAATCTTCTGGATATGGTTTTAAATTGCTTTCATCAAATATCTCTACAAATATTTTTGGATTATCTTTATAGTGCTTTTTAAACCATCTCTTAATTAGGCCAGCATTAAGATATTTAAAATCGCCCAAAACTGTTTTGTTTCTTATGTCATTTTTTGAAATAATAATATATAACTTATCTAGTTTATTTACCATATTATCTATAACAGACAAATGCCCTATATGTGGCGGATAAAATTTTCCAATAAATGCACCAACTTTCTTTTTTTTCATGACAAACCCCAAAATTTAACATTTTTTATTAAAAATAATTGTATTTTTTTCTTAATTTTATTTAATATTTTGTTTCTCATTGCCAAAATACCTAATTATCCTTGCACCCAAGTTTTTCATTTCACTTAGTGATGAGTTGTGATATTCTTGTGCATCATGATTTTTGCCATCAAAAGTATAGCAGGCATTTTCTACAACATATATCTTTGTGTTAACACCAAACTTTTTAATGTGTTTTAAATAACTCTCAACAAAGTTTAAAACACAAATATCAGTGCAACAGCCACAGACCACAACATTATCAAACTTGTTTGTTTTTATTAAATTATAAAACTCTTTTGTTATAAACCCGTTTGTTGTGTTTTTTTCTATAACATAATCAAACTGACCCTCGTAGCGTTTTAGCTCTGGAATAAGCTCACTCTCCGGTGTTCCCTTTAAACAATGTGCCGGAAAGACCTCAAACTCCTTATCATCTTTGCTATGGCTATCTTTAAATGCAACTATTTTATAATCTTTGTTTTTTGCAAACTTTATCAGATTTATTATGTTTGGAGTTATTTTGTTTATATTCTTATCTGCCAATGCCCCAAAATTTATAAACCCATTGACCATATCAACTATTACTAACAAATTACCCATATGTTTCTCTCCCCTTTTTTTTTGTTATTTTCATTTTGATAATATCAGATTGTTTATATTTTGTCAACATCTTTTTACATATTTCTTGACACATTTTTAACATTTTGATATTATCATTTTGAAAATATGCTTTTTGTTAAACAAAATGTGCTTGATGCATACACCACATTTAAATTACAAAATGATAATATGGCAAAAAAAAAATTGGGAGTAATTTATGAATAAGAGAGTTGTAAATAATCTAATTGATTGGATTTTTGAGTATGTAAAATCAACAAAAGCAAAAGGCGTTGTGGTAGGAATGAGTGGAGGAAAAGATAGTTTGATTGTCGCAAAGTTGTGCGCAATGGCACTAGGCTCAGAAAATGTTTTTGGAATAATTATGCCAAACGGAAAGATGATAGATATTGATGACGCTATAAAATCATGCAACTTACTCGGAATAGAATACACAACAATAAACATAGGCAACTGCTACGATACAATGATAGATAATGTTAAAAAGGCAATACCAAATAACAACGTTTTAGATGTGACAGTAATAAACACTGCTCCAAGATTAAGAATGACAACCCTTTACGCAGTTGCCGGTAGTTTAAATTACTTGGTAGCAAATACCTCAAATTTAAGTGAAACAATGGTTGGGTACACAACAAAATGGGGTGACAATGTTGGCGATTTCTCCCCTATTGCCAATTTTACAAAAACAGAGGTCTGCGAGCTCGGCATTTTGCTCGGGCTTCCAGACGAACTTGTAAACAAGCCACCACGTGACGGATTATCCGGAAAAAGTGATGAGGACAAATTAGGCTTTTCTTATGGTGAACTTGATAATTTAATAAGAAAAAATATAAAAGGCAAAAACTATGACAAAATAGTCTTGGCGCACAAAAAATCTTTACACAAAAGAAATCCAATAGCAAAATTTAAAAAAATAGGCAAAAATTATCTAAAAAACACAAAAAATTAACATAAAATGGTAATTTTTATGAAATTATTTAAAGGAGCAAACATGCAAACAACAGAAGAAAAAGAATTTTTATCGTTATATAGCGACAGCAAGTACGAAAAACCAAGTGTGACGGTTGATGGTGTAATTTTTAGAATATTTAGTAAACAGAGCAATAATTACAGAAAATTACCACAAAAAAAATTGCAGGTATTTTTAACCAAAAGGCAATACTTGCCTTTTAAAAATAAGTACTCTGTTGTTGGAACATTTATCGATTTAAAACACGAATTAAATAACACAATGAAACTATGCGTTAAAAACAAGGTTGGTTTAAATAATTACCACCTTGAACAACTATTCACTTTTGGCGAGCCAGCACGTGATCCAAGAACCAGAGTTTTAAGCGTAGGCTATATGCTTCTTACAAACAGCGAAGAAAAATTAGATAATGGAAAATGGTTTGACGTTGATTTAATAGAATTAAATACTAAAACCACAAGCAATCAGAATGGATATACGATATTAAAAAGGGTTGCAATAAATCTAACTTGTGAAGACGAAAAATTAGAAAACATAATAGAAATAAATAATACTAAAAACGGATTAGAAGAAACCAAAAGTTTAGAAATTACAAAAAATGAATTGGCTTTTGACCACATAAGTATAATATACTATGCCCTTGAACGACTAAAAAACAAACTGGAATATACCGATATAATTTTTAATCTACTACCAAAAGAATTTACATTAACAGAATTAAAACAATGCTATGAACTGATTTTGCGAGAACATCTTTTAGATGCAAATTTTAGAAGAAAAATATCCAAAATGGTAAGCCCAATAAATAAGTTTGACGACGCAAAAGGCCACAGAACCTCCCAACTGTTTATTCACAACCCTAATTGGTTAAATGTAAATTTAGACTAATACGACTACTATAAAGGCAATAAACAATTCCAAACCATAAACAGCAATAAGCCAATGCCCCACAAATCAAATAGTTTTAAGCATTAAAACAAAGCATTTGCCAGTTTTGACACGATAAATGCTTTATGTTATAATAACATAGAATATAGTAAAGTACAAAGATAGAGGATAAAACATGAGAGAAAGATTAAAAGATATTTTAAATAGCTTTTTAGATGCAAATAAAAAAAGGATTGCTTATACAATAAAATGGGCAGCCATTTACAATAAAGGCACAAAAATTTCCGGCAAATCAATTAATCCTGTATTAGAAGCCCAATATAGAGCAACAGCTGACCTATGTATACAGTATATGGAAAAAGCCAGAGCAATCATTCTAAAAAACACTAACTACAATTCATTAAGCCTAGCAAAAGAGTTTGCAAAAATCTTAACAGAAACATTTGGTCAAGAATATATTGCTTTTGTTGAACAGAATGATAGTGCATATCGTATTCTTGTTAAAGAAAAAACGGGTGACAAATACTATTGCATAGACCGTGGTTCAGGAAATCCCAAAAAGGCCGTTAGAAATCTTTTTGACACAAGTAAAACCATTTACGATAATGCCAAACGCATTGTTTGCTTGGCTCCAAATAAATTAGCTCAACTAATAACTCAAAATAGTGTTTCACCAGACCAAAAATTACAAAAAGCTGTCACCAAATTGTTTAGCAATCATATAAACGACAAGATTAAAAAAAGCGACTCATGCTTAGAATATGTAATATAATTTATTAAAAACAGCAACAAAATTGATAATTATTTGTTGCTGTTTTTATGCCCGAATTATTTACCACACAAACCCTTTACAATTCTTATTTAAACAAGCATTATTCTTAATTAAAGTGCTTTCTTTTACCAATATATCGCTATATGATAAAACTATTTCAGATAAGAAATGTTTTTTTTGACTACAAAAAAATAGCATATTGGCAAATCGTTAAAAAATATCGAATCTTTTTAAAAGTCATAAAAATTTTATATTGAAAAACAAAAATAGGTATGATATACTAAGGTCATGAAAGAATATGAAGAATTTGATTTAGAAAATAATTATAGTAGAGTAGAAAA
>JAGCEE010000111.1 GCA_017650795.1 Clostridia bacterium
CAGAAACTCCAAAACTTCTTATCACAGATAAGCAGCTTCCAAAAATTGATGGAATGGAACTTTGTAATATTATAAAGTCCGGCTCATCAAAAAATGACATTCCAATTATTTTGATTTCTACAGAAGATAAGATTTTTGATTTGTCTTCAAGTGGATTAGTAGATGAAATATACCGTAGTTTTGGTGAGCTGTGGGGTTGTTATAGAATTGGGCTTGCCGAGGCAAACCAAAGAATAGGACAAATGCTTTGGGGAATTAGGCTGGGTATATTAAAATGTAAAAAAACAGCCGATATTTTTGCTCTTTTAAACGTGATAAAAGAAAACCATATTGGCGCAAATCTAAGCATAAAAGAACAAGAAAAATTTAGGGCAAGAATAATAAACAAATTTGTAATAGAAAACATTACAAAAGGAGAGGTGGATGTATAATACTTCAAGCGAAAATTTAGAAAAAGTAATAAAAAATGCAGGCAAAATCGCCATGGAACTTGGTGGAAATCAAGTGGGCTCAGAGCATATTTTGTATGGGTTGGCATCTGTAAAAGAGAGTATGGCAAGCAGGCTTTTATCCGAATACGGCGTGACAGCTACCAGCATAAAAGATATTTTAAATGAAGAAGAAAATCAGAGCGAAGTGCTTGCGGGTGTGGATGTGGAACTTACACCAAAGTCCAAAGAGATACTTTCAACAGCAAGACAGGTTGCTCTGCAACTTAATCATAATTTTGTTGGTGCCGAGCATCTATTATTTGCTGTTTTGGTTAATGGAGGCACATACGCTGTAAAAATTTTAACAAATTCGTTTAAAATAAATTTAACCGAGTTAAAGTCAAAAGTTTTAATCTCGCTTCAAAGCACATCTGATGACGACATATTAGATGATTCTAACCGCAGTTTACTTCCAGACAAGTTGCTCGAAATGGGTAGCGATATCACATTAAAAGCAAGACAAGGCAAAATGGATCCAGTTATTGGGCGTGAGGACGAAATAGAAAGACTAATAGAAATACTATGCCGAAAAACCAAAAACAACCCGGTTTTAATTGGTGAGGCGGGTGTTGGTAAAACGGCAGTTGTAGAAGGTCTTGCCCAAAAAATAGCAAGTGGTGATGTTCCGGAAGTTTTAAAAGATAAAATTATTTATTCTCTTGAACTTGGTGGACTAATGGCAGGCACAAAGTATCGTGGTAGCATGGAAGAAAAACTAAAAAATGCCATCGAAACAATAATTGCAAGCCAAAATATAATAGTTTTTATAGACGAAATACATACACTTGCGCAAGCTGGTGCAAAAGAGGGAGAGATTAGTCCAGCAGATATGCTAAAACCATATCTTTCTAGGGGTGAACTACAAACCATTGGGGCTACAACCACCGATGAGTACCGAAAGTTTATAGAAAACGACAAAGCATTAGAAAGAAGATTCCAACCAATCATGGTAAATCCTCCATCGGTTAGCCAAACAATAGAAATATTAAAAGGTTTAAGAGACAATTATGAATCATTCCATAAAGTAAAAATAACCGATGAAGCAATAGAGGCGGCTGCAATGCTGTCTGATAGATATATAATGGATAGGAGTTTACCAGATAAAGCCATAGATTTGATTGATGAGGCGAGTGCAAGGGCAAGAGTTTTGTTTGGAACAAAACCAAACGAATTAAAAAACAAAGAGGAACAACTAAAAAAACTCTTGGCAAACAAAAATGAGTATTCCATTGCAAGAAATTATGATAGGGCAAATACAACACAAGACGAAATAAACAAACTTTATGCCGAAATCTCTGCTTTAAGAGAAAATTATGACCAGAATCAAAATAGAAAAATAACAGCAAACGACATAGCAGAAATTGTATCTAAATGGACAAAAATTCCTGTCACAAAACTAACGACTTCCGAAAAAGATAAACTATTAAACTTAGAGAGCATATTACATAAAAGAGTTGTTGGACAAGATGCCGCAATAGAGGCGGTTTGCAAGGCAATAAGAAGGTCAAGGGTTGGCATCTCTGACTCTAAAAGGCCGATTGGCTCGTTTATATTTATGGGGCCAACCGGCGTTGGTAAAACCGAACTATGCAAAGCTCTTGCCGAGGCAATGTTTGATGACGAAAATAATATAATTAGAATAGACATGAGTGAGTATATGGAACCACACACGGTTTCAAAACTAATTGGTGCTCCTCCGGGCTATGTAGGATATGAGGAGGGTGGAAGGCTTACCGAGGCAGTTAGAAGAAAACCATATTCGGTTATTCTACTAGATGAAATAGAAAAAGCCCACCCAGACATATTTAATACATTTCTTCAAATATTAGATGATGGCAGAGTGACAGATGGGCAAGGTCGTACGGTTAATTTTAGAAACTGCATAATAATAATGACTTCAAACCTTGGCGCAAACGAGGCAAATAAAAAGCTAGAAGAAGACGATAACAACGCAAATACAAAAGTTATATATCTTGAAGCGCTAAGAAAACATTTTGCACCAGAGTTTATAAATCGTATAGACATGGTATGTATTTTCCATCCATTAAACATAAACGATTTAACCAAAATTGCTACTATTATGGTTGCCGGTGTAAACAAAAGACTTAGCATGCAAGATTTAGGCTTAAAACTCACACAAAATGCATTAGATTACATAATAGATAATGGTGTTGATACTCGCTATGGAGCAAGACCTTTAAAAAGGTTTATTGCCAGTGAGATAGAAGACAAAATTGCAGAAAAATTACTGCTTGGCGAATTGGATAAGTCTGGAACCATAATCATAGATAGTGACGGCAATGGTCTTATTATGACCAACGAAGCATAACACTTTAATATTTTAAAAACACCAATTATGTTTGATTTTAATAATAAACTCTGTTAAAATTTAATTAGCAAAACCATTTAGGAGGTATTATGAGAATAGAATTTGTAGAACGAAATTATGATATTGGCAATAAGCTTAAAACACTTATTCAAAAGAAAATAGATAAACTAGATAGATATTTAGATGACGAAGCAAAGGCAAGGGTAATTTGCTCACTTCAAAAGAATATTTATAAAATGGAAATAACTGTATCATACAAAACAAGGTTTTTTAGAGCCGAAGTTGTTGGCGAAAATATGTATGATGATATAGATGTTGTTTTACCAAAAATTGAAAGACAAATTATAAAATATTCAAAAAAATACAAAGAAATCTTCAAAAAATCAGCATTTGATAGTGTAAAATTTGAATTTTTAGATGAACTTCCAGAAGATAAGGAAAAACAAATATATAAAATAAAAGAGTTTGAACTCTCTCCTATGTCAATAGAAGAAGCAATCGAAAATATGCAAATGCTCGAACATTCATTTTATATTTTCTTAAATGAAAAATCTAACAAGGTTAATGTTTTGTACAATCGTCGTGATGGAGAGCTCGGTGTTATTGAGTGTAATTATTAAATAACAAATTTTGTAAAATAAAAACAACTTCACAGTAAAATGTGGAGTTTTTTTTTGACAAAAAATTAAAAACATTGTCAGCATAACCTTGCATTTGTTAGTTTTTGGTTTAAAATGTGCATGCAGACAAAAGGAGGGCTATGAATGAAGGAGTAGACAACAGCAGGATAACCAAGATTATATCTGCTCTTTTAAAAAGGGCAATGGGCTATAAAGATGAAGAAATAATAGAGGAATATCAACTAGAAGGTGACGAAATGAAAATAATTAAAAAAAAAGTCACAACAAAACTCATTCCACCAGATTTGTCGGCATCTAAACTACTTTTAGATTACTTTAAATTTGAGCCAACAGAAAAATATGAAAACATGACCGACATCGAACTTGATGCCGAGGCGGAAAGGCTTTATAGCGAATACCAAAAAATAAAAGAGCAAAACCAAATGGTTGGACTACCAAAAAAAATTGATGAAGAATAATTTATATAAAATTCAATAGACATCAAATATAAAAAAGGAGACAAAGTGGAACTTAGCATAATAGAAATAAAAACAAAATGCGACTTTGTTGGATGTAAGAATCTGGCAAAAGTCGCATTTATATACCCCTTAGATAAAAAAAAGAAAATGAACTTTTGTGAGGAATGTATTAAAGAAATTTATGAGTGTTATGCAAAAACTATAACACCAAAAGCATTACAAACACCGTTTAAAAACAAAAAAGGTTATAAATAAAAAGGAGAAAAATGAAAAAAACAGACGAA
>JAGCEE010000014.1 GCA_017650795.1 Clostridia bacterium
CATGTTTCTGCAAAAGACTTAGGAACTCAAAAAGAACAATCAATTACAATCACTGCTTCATCTAACTTAACTGAGGACGAAATCAACAAGGCAGTTGCCGAAGCAGAAGCAAATGCAGCCGAGGACAAAAAGAGAAGAGAAGAAGTAGAAACAAGAAACAACTTTGAAAATACAATTTATCAATTAGAAAAAATGCTAAAAGATAATGGCGATAAACTTCCAGATGAAGACAAAACTAAACTTTCTGAAGCAATAGAAAAAGCAAAAAAAGATAAAGATTCAACCGATATAGAAGTTATTAAAAAATCTATGGAAGAATTAACTAATGTTTCCAACGAAATATTTACAAGAATGTATCAAAATGCAAATCCAAACGGAGCAAACGGCACTGATGGAACAACAGGTGGTGAAAATGGCTCAAATAATGGCACAGATGGCTCAGACCCAGAGGTTGTTGTAGACTAAAAATAAAAGGAATATAATATGGCAAGCAAAGATTACTATGGCGTTTTGGGTGTAGATAAAAATGCGAGCGAAGACGAGATAAAATCCGCCTATAGAAAGCTTGCTAAAAAATATCACCCCGATTTAAATAAAGACAATCCCGAAGCTGCTGAAAAGTTTAAAGAAGTAAACGAAGCATATGAAGTGCTAAGTGACAAACAAAAAAGGTCAAATTATGACCAATTTGGCTCGGCGGATGGCGCAAACTTTTCTGACTTTTTTGGCGGTGGCAACGGCGGATTTGGTGGCGGATTTAGTGGTGGCTTTGGAGATATTTTTGACGACATATTCTCCGCTTTTGGTGGTGGCGCAAGGTCATCAGCAAGAGGAGCCGGCATGGCAAGAGGCGAAGACATAAATGTAGCCTTAAATATATCATTAAGTGAATCTGCTTTTGGAACAAATAAAGATATTCGTATTACAAAATTAGAAGAATGTCCACATTGCAAAGGAACAGGCGCAAAGGACGGAACGGCTTTTGAAACATGCCCGGATTGTAAAGGCGCAGGTAGAGTTCGTTTTCAACAAAATACCATTTTTGGTACAACAATCAGAGAAGGTCTTTGCAACACTTGTAAAGGAACGGGCAAAAAGATTAAAGAAAAATGTACAGAGTGTATGGGAAAGGGCTATCAAAGAGTCACAAAAATCGTCACTGTTAAAGTTCCAGCCGGTATAGACCAAGACCAGATTCTTAGAATGCGAGGCGAAGGAAATGCCCCAACTTCAAAAGGTGTGGCAGGCGATTTAAATATAAAAATAAATATAGATAAGGACAAAATGCTCACCAGAAATGGTAAAGATATTGCCCTAACTGTAAATGTTCCATTTACAACACTTATCCTTGGTGGTAGCGTAGAAATTCCAACTCTTGATGGTAAGTATAACTTAGAAATAAAAGAGCTTACACAGTCCGGAACCGTTATGAGACTAAAAGGCAAGGGAATTACCGAACTTCATAAATCAACTCGTGGCGATATGTTGGTGACATTAAAATCAGAGGCACCAAACAAACTAGATAAAAAATCAAAGGAACTATTACAACAATTTGCAGAAAGTTTTAAAGATATGAATTATCCAAAATATTCTGCATTTACCGATAGTGTAAAAAAATACTAAACAAAAAACTTAATATAAATAAAAAATGACAATAGATTAAAAACAATCCTTGTCATTTTTTTAGTTCTATTTGCTAAGACATGCGAATAATTTACTTATGATAGTTTCGACAAAAAGTGTGGCAATTTGCTTTGTTTTGCCCGCTTTTCGCATTAACAAAAATGCTAATTATCTTTAATATTAAAAGCGAGGTTTAAATGTTTTATGTAGTTAAATCAAAAACCGTAAAATATGCTCTTATTGTTCTTTTGTCGGTTTTGCTACTAAGTATCTCAATCAATGGTGCAGTTAGTGCAGAGGTGTTTTTTGGTTATTCCACTAGAAAAGTTCCAGTTTACTGTGTAGAAACCGATTCACCAAAGGTGGCAATATCGTTTGATGCTGCTTGGGGAGCCGATAAAACCAAAGAAATAGTTGATATTTGCAAGGAATACAATGTTAAAGCTACATTCTTTTTGGTGGGTTTTTGGGTGGACAAATATGCCGATATGGTAAAGTATATAGATGACAACGGATTTGAGATTGGCACACATTCAAACACCCATCCCGACATGGTAAAACTAAGTGCAGATGAGCAGAAAATGGAACTAGAAAAATGTATAGAGATGATTGAAAACATTACAAACAAAAAAGTTGAATTATTCAGAGCGCCATATGGTTCATACAATAATTCACTTTTGGATGTTGCAGAAAGTTTGGGGCTAATAACAATTCAGTGGGATGTTGATAGTTTGGATTGGAAAGGGCTTAGTGCCGAAGCAATCACAACAAGAATAATAAATGGCACAAGAAATGGTTCAATAATTTTATGCCATAACAATTCAGACCACATTATTGATGCATTACCAATGGTACTTGATAGGCTTAATAAAAAGGGATTTACTGTTGGCTCGGTGGGTGATTTAGTCTACAAAGATAACTATACAATAGATAGAACAGGACTTCAAAAAAAGTTAAACTAGGAGGAAATTATGAAATATGAACAAATGAACAATAACAGGGTGTTTTTAAGTGGAACAGTTGAGGGGGAGCCGGTATTTAGCCACGAAACTTTTGGTGAAGGGTTTTATGAGGTGGTGCTTTTGGTCCCTAGGCTTTCAAGCAATATGGATAGAGTTCCAGTGACGGTATCGGAAAAACTTCTTGCAAGTGGTAGTTTTGAAACGGGTAAATTTGTTAGTATTCGTGGGCAGTTTAGAAGTTATAATAAACTAGAAAACGGCAAAAGCAAACTAATGCTAACAGTATTTGTTAGAGAAATATGCGAATTTAATGAGGATATGAACCCAAATGTAATAGAGATTACAGGCTTTATTTGTAAAGAGCCAACATATAGAACAACTCCATTTAATAGGGAAATATGTGATTGTTTAATAGCAGTTAATAGGGCTTACAATAAATCTGATTATCTTCCATGTATCGCTTGGGGTAGAAATGCAAAATTTGTGAGTGAACTTGCAGTTGGAACAAAAATTGCAATAGTTGGCAGAATTCAATCCAGAGAGTATCAAAAAAAGACCGATGACGGCGAAGTCATCAGTAAAATAGCATATGAGGTTAGTATAAATAAAGTGCAATTAGATTCTAATATACAAGATTTAGCAGAAAATGATGAAAATGCATAAAAAAATGTAAATTCACAAAAAAAAACAGACACACTCATTATTATGCGTGTCTGTTTTTTGTGTGGAGCAGACAACGAGAATCGAACTCGCGACGTAGGCTTGGGAAGCCCAAGTTTTACCATTAAACTATGTCTGCAAATTATTTACGGCTTTTAGTATATATTCTATTCATATAATTGTCAAATGCAGAGATAAAATAAATGATATTTAATTTGACAAAACTTGTCTATATAATTACAATGTTATGGATAATTAAAAAGGAATAAATATATATGAAAAAAGAAATACCAATTACATTACTTACAGGGTATCTTGGTGCAGGAAAAACCACACTATTAAACCATATATTATCTAATCAAGAAGGATTTAGAGTTGCCGTTATTGTAAACGATATTGGCGAGGTTAATGTAGATGCTAACCTAATTGCAAAAGGTGGCGTTGTTTCTGGAAAAGACGATAGTTTAGTTCCACTTTCTAATGGTTGTATTTGTTGCACATTAAAAGAAGATTTAATGAAACAAATTGCCGAACTTGCAGCATCAAATAAATTTGATTATATTTTAATAGAGGCAAGTGGTATATGTGAGCCTGTTCCTATTGTTCAAACAATAGAGGTTTTATCTGATGCCACAAAAAGATACAATCTTCCAACCACAGTAAGATTAGATAATGTTGTTTCTGTTGTTGATGCTTTAAGATTGGTTGACGAATTTGGCTCTGGAAGGGGTTTGCTTAAAGAAAAAATTGATGAAGAAGATATAGAAAACCTTATTATTCAACAAATAGAGTTTTGTACTAAAATTGTAATTAACAAGGCAGGTGATGTTTCAAGACAAGACTTAGCTGAAGTTGAGGCAGTAATATCTGCATTGCAACCAGATGCCGAAATAATAGAAGCAAATTATGGTAAGGTTGATTTAGATAAGATTTTAAACACCAAATCTTTTGATTTTGAAAAAGCATCTATGTCTGCTGCATGGATTAAAGAACTTAATGCAAAAAATGATGAAGATGACGACGAGCACGATGATGAAGATGAGCATGAATATCACGAACATCACGACCACGATGACGATGATGACGACGACCACGACGAAGAAGAACACGGACATCACCACCACCATCATCACCATGGCGAAGGTGAAGTGCTAGAATATGGCATAGACACATTTGTTTATACACGTAGAGAGCCATTTAATAAATCAAGATTTGTAGATTTTGTAAATAAGTTTCCAAAGGCAGTTATTAGATGTAAAGGTGTTGTTTGGTACTCAAATGATGACGAAAATATGCATATGTTTGAACAGGCAGGAAGGCAAATAAATTCGTTTAATGCGGGTCCTTGGGTTGCAAGCTTGCCACAAGAACAGCAAGAGCAAATACTTTTAGAAAATGCAGATATTCGTGCTGATTGGAGAGAGGATGTTGGCGATAGAATAATAAAACTCGTGTTTATTGGTAAAAACATGGACAAAAAGCAAATAGTCGAAGATTTGGATAAGTGCTTAGAATAAAAAACACAAAATAAAATACTCACTTCATTTGGGGTTCACTTCAATTTGGTGAGTATTTTTTAATTTAAATATTTTACTTTTTTTGTAGCATAATGATACAATAAAGGTATATACAGCTAAATGTGTGACAAAAGGGAATGTGAGGAATTAAATAGATAGCAAATATTATGAAAAGATTTATAAAACCAAATTGGAAAAAAAGCATTATAAATATATCTGCAACACTTGCAGAATTTTTGGGGGCTCCGAATAATAAAGCAACTTTGCCAATATTAAAAAAAGAACTGCAAAAAAATTACAAAAACATAGTTTTTATTTGTTTTGACGGTTTGGGCAATAATCCATTAAAACAAAATCTTTCAAAAGATGATTTTTTAATTAGACACATAAAACAAAAATTAACATCAACATTTCCGTCTACGACAACAAACGCAACCACAACACTAATTACAAATACATATCCATTAGAGCATGGTTGGTGTGGTTGGAGTATGAATTTTGAGAGTTTAAATAAAAATATAGATTTATTTAGAAGCAAAGATTCTTGGACGGGTGAATATGTAAATATTGAAAATTCTCCAATTCCGGATATTGATTACTATTTTGATAATGCAAAAACTGATTATAGAATAAATACTGTTTTTCCAACAAAAATACACAAAAACGTTAAAGATGAGAAAAATAATAACGAATTTGAAGATAATAGTGACATGTATAAAATAATCAAAAGAATATGTAGTCGCAAAGATAAACAATTTGTATATGCTTACTATACAGAACCAGATTATACTATGCATACTTTTGGTGTTAAATCAGATGAAACAAAAAAGGTTTTATCCGAAATATCAAAGAGTATGGAAGAACTTGCAAACAAAACAAAAGACACTCTTTTTGTTATTACTGCCGACCATGGTCAAACGGATATTAAGGGATACATAGAGTTTTATAAAGATGAAAAGCTTTATAGTATGCTAAAAATATATCCATATTTGGATTCTAGGGCATTGGCATTTAAAGTAAAAGAAGGCAAAAAAGATGAGTTTAAAAAATATTTTAATTCAAAATATAAAAAGGATTTTAAACTATACGAAACAAAAAAAATTATTAAAAAAGGCATTTTTGGGCTTGGTGGAGATAAGGCAAATCTTCTTGGCGACTACATAGCCATAGGAACTTATACCAACAAGCAGGCAGTGATTACGCCAATTTCAAATAAGTATAAAGGACATCATACATCTTTAACAAACGAGATGCTTGTTCCACTAATTATAATAAATAATTAAAACATTTAAAAAGGAAGAAATAATATGCTAGAATTTATAAAAACAAAAAAAGAAAAATGTAAA
>JAGCEE010000112.1 GCA_017650795.1 Clostridia bacterium
GTTAAGAATTGAACCATGTTCAAAAATATCATCATCTTTATAATAGATTCTGCAAATACAGTTTCCATTAAATAAGATTCTACAAGTATGTGGGTGACTGTTAGTTACACCATTTTCGTAGTAGATTACATCACAACCGATAGACTTGGCATAATCACCAATTCGTCTAAAGCATTGTTCATAATCGTAATAAGTCCAACCATCAATCATTTCAAAACCCTTTTATAATATCAAATAAGAGTACAACCAACATAGCATTGGTGTACTCCTTAATGTAATAATTTATTTTTGATTAGTGAACAATAACATCAAAATTTTTCACAACCAAATACTTTTCAGCGGCTGCCTTAACTTCATCAAGTGTCATTGTCTTGTAGGCATCACCAATCATTACATAACCATCACGTATAAACTGACCTACATCAGTCCAAGGGAAAAGTTCTTTCTTTTCACGGGCAATCGTGATAGCTCTAATTACATCATCAAATCTTTGCTTGGTCAAGTAAGAAGATGGGTTAGTAAAGAACTTGGTAAATTCATCTTTAAGTTTCTTTTCATTCTTCTTATCTGTAGTAGCTTCAGCATAGATAATAGCTTGCTTTTGGAGGTTCAACATTCCAAAATCAATACCATAGGTCAAATGCTTCTTAGCACGAATCTGCTTAGTCATTGGTGATTCCATACCGGCAACCAACATTTGAATAGCAACCTGCAAAGCTGGATAATCTTTCTTGTTAACGGTTTTCTTGTTCAAGAAAAGAACTGTAGCCTTGTTATTAGGTGGTATTGGTTCAAGTGGATTCTTGTAATCATTCTTGTACTTGATTACCATTGGTTCAACAGCAAAGTTTTCATCCATTTCAATATCGGAGAAATCAGTTTGTGTGGTAGCAACTTCAATAATCTTTGCGGGCTTCTTCATAAACTTATCGTAGAAAGCCTGCATATCCTTGTAAGAGAAATTGGCAACATCTTCACCCTTACCAATAGCCAAAAACATATTGAACTTGGTTCTCATAATGTTTTCGCCGGATTCTGGGCTATTGAAAGCATCCATATATTCCTGTAGAACTACTTTCTTTTCGGCTTCAAATTCTTTTTCTTTAATCTTAATACCACCAACCAAAGCCTTTACAATGTTTTTCTTGAGCTTTGGTGTGAAATACTTTTCCATACCCGTAAAGTGAACACAAACAATTTCATTAGATGTGTATGCATTCCAATCAATAAGGTTACGAGTAAGCTCAGGATAATATTTCTTGAAGGTCTTGCAAATAAGATGTTCCATTAAGTGTGAACAACCCTTTTGACCTTCAGGGTCAAACATACCACCACAATTATAGGTGATGTGTAAACTTGTCATTGGTAGTGTAGATTCTTTAAAGTAATAAGCCATTTATTTTACTCCTTTTAGTATGTTAATAAAGTCGGTAATTTTGTCTAGGAAAGCCCCTAGTCCATTACCTATGATTAAGTTATAGAAACTTCTAGCATCAAAATCTTGCGGAACAAAGTTATTCACTGCATCCCTTACTTGATTTTGATATTCAATTGGTATGGACTTGAATGAAATTAATTTCGTATTTCTATCAAAAGCCTCTTGTAAATTATTATTTACAATCCAATCGTTTAAACCTTCAGAATATATCTTTGCGAACCTTACTGAACCTATACCTTTTTGGATTGAAGGTATATTATCACTCTTATCACCCCTTACAATCTTTTCCATTAAGGCTGCATCAGGATTGATTACATTCACATATTGTCCTTTAATTGGGTCATATTGCTTAAAGTTAGAATGTGTATGTAATTGATAAAAGTCTTTGTCAGTAGAAACCAACACAATATCCCATTCGGGCTTGGTCTTTACAATAGAAGCAATCAAATCATCAGCTTCCAAGTGTGGTACTGTCAAGAATTGACAATTCTTCATACAATCTTGTAAGTTGTTGATAAATTCTTCATTTGCAGGGAAGAAAGCACTAAAATCAACTATTGATGAATCTCTTGCAGCAGCACGATTACCCTTATATTCGGGGTAAACATCATAACGCCAATTTCGGTCATGTGCTTCCCTACAGAATATAATTCTATTGGGCTTGAAATCTCTTGCTAAAGCACGAATACTCATCAACATAGCTATTCTAAATCCGAATAAATGTTACATCGGTTGGGTCATAGGGAATAGCAAAAAGATTACGCATAGCTAAGTTATGGTAGTCTATGAGCAACACCTTTTGTTTCTTGTTTTCTTCTATTGCTTGTTCATCAAAGAAATCATTCATTCTTAAAATCTCCTAATAATTCATTTTTCTTCCTTGTAACAGCTTTAATCTTCTCTATTACTTGATAATCATTATCAAAAATGTGTGGAAGATAATCTTGAATAGCCCATTCACTGCCAGTTAAGGAAAAGTTTATCTTTCTTCGTTCCCTGGTTGTATTAGCATAAGGGTCATCAATTTCAAAGCCCATAAAATTGTAATGATTTTTATACAAATCGTTTTGGAAATATAAAGCTATTGTTCCGGTCTTTGGATTGATTATAGGTGTTTCTTCACCATTGTAATAAGGAAAATACTCAAATTCCAATTCCATAATGGTATTTTGATTTTCCAAAATTCTTTCAAAATATCCAGACTTGTCCTTTTGCCAAACGAATGTTCTATCTGGATATAACTTTTGTAACACTTCAACATATTTTAAGATATAATTCATTTGAAATCTCCTTCAATGGATTGTACCTTGTCAAAGGCTTTAAATTGCTTTAAGAATAGTTCAGTGTCAGTCTTTGTTAAAAACTTATACAATTCACACAAGTCTGCCCTATTCTTGATTACGAACTTATCCTTGTCATTTATTACTAGATAAGTAACATTGTTGAATCGCAAGAAAATAGAATCACTTTCACCATTCTCCTTGTTCCAACAAATATCAATACTTCCGAGCCCATCGCTCTTCCTATCTTTGTTATAGTTTATGGCTATACTAAGTAACACATCAGGTAGGAAGGCTACTTGAAACATCTCATCTTCGTTACTTTCAGTATAATATTCTATCTTCATAAAAGACAATATAGTAAATAAAAAAATCGTGGCAATAGGTCACGATTTATATTATTTTTTAATTTGAACTTTCGTTTATCAGTTTCTTAAACTTAGAATCACCAAGGAAATCGGCTATCTCTTTACTAAAGTCTATACATTTGAACACTTGTGGTGCTGGATTATCCTTGTTTGGAATTTGGAACAATACCATTTCGCCAATCTTGATAGATGTGTGCTTTTCAAGGATATACTTATATAAACTTAATTGTAGGCTATATTCATTGGTGTTACAGCTTAGTACGTGCTCAAAGGGTGGTTTCATATAGGGTGTAAAAGAATTGCCTTGGTCAAACTTCTTTGATGTTTTCCAGTCAATAATGGAATAGCAACCCTTCTTCAAGTTGTAAGCCAACATATCAATAGTACCGGCAAATACCGTGTTCTTGGTCATACACGATAAATTCGTTTGCTATCGGTACATATACTTTCTTCATCTTTGTAAATAATTCTTTACATCTGCCCTTACGGAAATCAAAATCTTCTTCCATTTCTGGGAATGATTCATTTAAGGACTTGTCAAAGTTATAATTCTTCTTTTGCCAACCATACTCCATAACTGCGTGAACTTGTGTTCCCAAGTTGGTAGCATAATCACCCTTTCTTGCCCATTCTTCTGTAAGTTGTTCAACGGTTACACCATCTTTCTTTGCTTTTTTTACCTTGATGGCTTCCCAATCCACATCAGCTTCAAATTGCTTAATCCAACCGGTGGCAGAACTATACTTAGTTCCTTTTGAATCTGTATACTTGTGGTCAGGTTCATTAAACGATATATCATTAAATGCATTCCATAGTTCTATATGTAAATCTGGACTAATCATAAATTCACCTCAAAATCTTTTTTCAATTCATTATAATATTCAACAAAATCAGCTTTACCGAATCCAGGTGTGCTTGTATTCCTATTAGCCAA
>JAGCEE010000113.1 GCA_017650795.1 Clostridia bacterium
AGCAAAATACGAACAACTTGGTGGCGAAAACTTTTTTTGCGATGTAGAAAATGACCCACCAATAAAAACTTTAATGCCCGAAGATGTTGATTATTTAAAAAAGAAACTTTCAAGCAAAATTAAAAATATAATTTGCAGGCGAACTGTTTCTAAAATGTTAAAAAAATATGCAATACAGCACCAGATAGAAATTGTTGGTCTAGAAAATCTTGCAGGGTTGCAGGGTGGGGCTGTTTTAACAACAAATCATTTTCATTATTTCGATGCATCACCAGCAGTTTATGCAATGAACAAATTAAAAACAAAAAGAAAAATGCACATTGTTATTCGTGAGGGCAATTATCAAATACCAGGACTATTTGGATTTATTCTAAAAAACTATTACACTTTTCCACTTTCAAGCAACATGCGCACCATGGTTAATTTAAATAAGGCAATAGAAACTGTGCTTAATAGGGGTGACTTTGTTTTGGTTTATCCAGAGCAGGCAATGTGGTGGAAGTATAAAAAACCAAGATTTTACAGGATTGGGGCATTTAAGTGGGCTTCAAAAAATAATGTTCCACTTGTTCCTTGCTTCACAACAATGCAAGATATGGATGTTTTGGAAGAAGATGGAATGCCAATGCAAAAACTCACTTGGCATATAGGTGAGCCTATTTATCCAGACCCTAATTTAACCGTAAAAGAAAATGCCGACATGATGTTGGAAAAGAATAAAGAGTTTACTGTATGTGTTTATGAACAAACGTATGGCAAAAAATATGACTTAAAATAGACATTTGTAATCATAAAAATAACCAAAAACGTGACAATATTTTTGCCACGTTTTTTAGTTGAGCAGTTTTTTTATTTGTTTGCTCATAAAAACAATTTGTGATATACTACCGGTAGTATGGGTAGTAGGATTTTGAACGTAAGTGGTAATTTAGAAAAACTTGCGTTAAAATTAAAAAATAAAGCTGAATTATTCTTAGTTGGAGGTTATGTTAGAAATGGCCTTCTGGGTTTTTACGAGACCGATGTTGATTTGGCAAGTGAATTAACACCAGATGAATTAAAATCATACTTAAAACACACAGACTTTAAAGTAAAAGATAAAAGCAAAAAACTTGGCACGGTCACTATTGAAATTGAGGGAGAGGTTTACGAGCATACAACATTTAGAAAAGAAACATACGATGGCTCGGGAAAGCATACTCCCGAAAAAATTGAATTTGTTAAAGATATAAGAGAAGATGCAAAAAGGCGAGATTTTACTTGCAATGCAATTTATTATAGTTTAACAAAAAAGCAATATGTAGATGTTTATTCGGGCAAGTATGATATTATTAGGCGTCAAATAAAGTGTATAGAAACGCCCGAGCACGTCTTTATTAACGATGGCGTAAGAATTCTTAGAATGATAAGACAGGCAGCAGAATTAAACTTTGATATAGAAAAAGAAACATACCTTTATGCAAAAAAAATGGTGTACAGATTAAAAGATGTTTCGGGGCAAAGAAAGTTTAGCGAGTTAAAACTCATGTTGGAGGCAGATAAAAAGTATACACATAGCAAATCCTATGCATATTTAAGAGCAATGGATATGTTTAATGATTTAAGAATATTCCCAACTTTTTATGTGCCTTGCGACAAAGTTAAATACACCATGCTTAGAAAGGTTAGAACAGAGGATAGGTTTATTGCACTTTTAATAGATATAATAAATACCGTAGACCCAGATTGCGTTGAGTATTATCTTCAAGATTTGCTTGGAAGTCGTGGGCTTTGTGTGGGCGCAAAAAATGCCGAGTATTATTGTAAGATTGTTTGTGGATACTTTGATGCACTAAACCGTAGAAGCAACAAGGAATATTTCTTTAAATATTACGACAACTTTAATGTAATTCGAGATTACTTAAAATACACAAATACAAAACTTTACGAAAAATATAATTTCTTTTATAGATATCTTTTAAACCAAAAAATACCGGTAAGAATTAAAGATTTAAACATTGATGGCAATGATATAAAAAAGGTCATTCCAAAGATAAACGAAAAAAGCATTGGTATTATTCTCAAAAAGTTATTAGATAGTGTTTTTGAAAATGAAATAGAAAATGAAAAATCAGTGCTATTAAAGGAGGTAAAAAGACTTGGAAATTATAACAATTATTAGTTTAATTGGCATTTTTACCCTTCTTGTTATCAATTTTTATCAATTTTTTAATAAAAGCAAAAAATCAGATGTCACTATGGCGGATTATTTTGAATTAAGAAATTTCATTCAAAGATGTTTTGAGGAACAAGCAAAATTAAATGAAAGCATAAACAATTTACTACTTAATAGCTTTGCAAAAAATAATGATAGTGTGGTAAACACAATCACAAAAAACTCATCACTAGAATTTCAAAGATTGGACGAAATATTAAATAGATTAAGCAAAATTTTAGAAAACAACGAAAAGAGTATGCAAAATGCAACCACTCTTTTGCAAGAAGGTTTAATAAGATTACAAAATGACAACGAAAAAAAGCTCGAACAAATGAGACAAACGGTTGATGAAAAACTAAATGTTAGTTTGGAAAGAAGGCTTGGAGAGTCATTTAAAATAATCAACGAAAGGCTTCAAAGCGTGTATGAGGGCCTTGGTGAAATGAAAACCCTTGCAAGTGGTGTGGGCGATTTAAAAAGAGTTTTAACAAATGTAAAAACAAGAGGCACTTGGGGAGAATACCAGCTTGGCAACTTGCTAGAACAAATAATGGCACCCGAGCAGTACGATAGCCAAGTGGCAATAAAATCAATGGGACAAGAACGTGTGGACTATGTTATTAAACTACCAGAGGGAGCATATCTTCCTATTGACGCAAAATTTCCAATAGAAGATTATCAAAGATTATGTGATGCAAGCGAAAAGGGCGATTTGGCAGATATTGAAGCAAGCATTAAGGCATTAGAAAAAAGAATAAAAGAGGAGGCAAAGTCCATAAAAGAAAAATACATAGATGTTCCAAAAACAACGGATTTTGCGATTATGTATTTATCAATCGAGGGCTTATATGCCGAGGTATTAAAAAGAACAGGTTTAATAGAAGAACTTCAAAGGGATTACAAGGTGACTGTTTGTGGACCAACCACTTTGGCATCGCTACTAAACAGTTTGCAAATGGGGTTTAGAACACTAACCATTCAAAAACGTTCTAGCGAGGTTTGGTCACTTCTTGGAGCTGTTAAACAGGAGTTTGGAAAGTTTGTAGACCTACTGGCAAAAACTCAAAAGAAAATAAACGAAGTTTCTAACACAATAGATAATGCAACCAGAAAATCCAGAACAATAGAAAGAAAGTTAAAAAACATAACCATAGATACAAACCAAGAACAAGTTTATGATTTAATAGAGGACGATTCGGAATTGCAGGAGGAAGATGATGATAAATAAGAATTACCAAAAATGGCTAAAAATAGAAGATGCAGAACTACAATCTAAGTTATTAAACATGTCCGAGGAAGAAATAAATAATTGCTTTGGAAAACAATTAGAATTTGGTACTGCTGGCCTAAGGGGAATAATGGACCTTGGCACAAGTAGATTAAATGTTATAAACATATGTAAACTTGCAAATGCAGTTTTAAGTTTTTGTAAAAAACACAAATATCAAAGTGTGGTGGTGGGTTTTGATACAAGACACAATTCAAAAGCATTTAGCAGGGTGTTTGCAAAAGTTTTGTCTTGTGGCGGTATAAAAGTAAACATATTTAATAGTTTTGTTCCAACGCCGGTACTTGCTTATGCTATAGATTATACAAAGTCTAATTTGGGCATAATGATAACGGCAAGCCACAATAATAAAATATACAATGGTGTAAAAATTTCTAAATCGCCAGGCATACAAATCTCTGGCGAAAACGAAAAAGAAATGGGTGCATTGTATGAAAAATTAGATGAAGTTAAATTGTATAACTCTTATTTAAAAATTAAAAAATACAACAAAAATAATGTAAATTTCTTAAAAAAAGATGTAATTAGGGCATTTTTGGGTGATTTTTATAAAAATAAAATAAATTCTTCATTAAATATCATATACACAC
>JAGCEE010000114.1 GCA_017650795.1 Clostridia bacterium
ATTTAAAATGATTAAAATTATATGTTCTAAACCCGAAAAAGAATTATTATTGCGTGCACTGGCACACTCAGATTATTGTATATTTTCCGGTGGTTGTGATGTTGATACAATGATGGTGTGTACTGTCTGTATAGAACAAAAGATTGACTGGATTGATTCAACAATAGATTTTCCGAATGAGGTAAAAAGAAATGAAGATTAAATATACTGATAAAGAACTTAGATCAATGATAAGAGTGATTGCAGACCTGTATAATAATAAAACAGTTTCATATGAACGATATAGGCATGCGTTTGAACTGATTGATAAAGCTGAATACATGTCTTTTAAACGCTTATGTGAATTAGTATGTATAGGTGTCGATAAAATTGAAGGTCTTGATTCAAAAGAATATTTATTATTGAATTTTAATAAAGATGACAAAATGACAAAAATTGTGAGGTCTTTATAACATGGCAAGAAAAGCAAAACCGATTGAATACCCGGGTAAACTGATTAAAAACCTTAATCAGCGTTTATACCGATTAGAAACACGAGGATTGACAGAAGAATCACCATTTTACATGCAAGCTGAAGAATTAGCACTAAAGGAACGCTATTATAATTGGTCTTTAAAGAAAAATGGTCCTACTGTCAGGGCAATCACCAAAACCCAATGGATGAAACTGACACCAGCACAACAACAGGCATATTTAAAGATGTATCAAGGCGGTATGAGTGCTAAAACAAGCACCGCAAGTGGTATCAAACAAATGCAAAAAAAGTGGACTGAAACATACATCAGGCACAACATAAGATTGTTTGAAACACCCACTGAGGACATGAGTATAAAAGAAGTTGAAGAATTGCAACGAAAGAATATGGAAAAGGCTGAAAGACACAAAGAATTTTTTCAAAACTTTTGGGCAAACATGAAAGACCATTTCGCTTATGACCCTGAAACATGGGCTGAAATGATGCAGAATTTTGACATTGATGCAATGATAGATGCTGGTATATCACCATCAAGATTGCGAGATATTTTTAATATGGTTAAAAACCCTGATTCAAAACATAAGATACCAAAAAAGTATTGGGGTAAAAACAATAAATGGAAGTCTTATAAAGACTATTATGGTAAAAAGTAAACAAGCACCCGGGATAACCCCGGGTGTTATCTGCGAGGTAAATAATAATGCGTTTAATTGATGCTGATGCATTAATCAAAAGAATTGATGTCGAACGGCAATATTTAAAAGAACGAGGTTTGTTAGGTGGTGAACATATTTTAGTTCATAATTTTCGGGAATTAGTTGAAAATGCTCCGTCAGTACCATTACCTGATTTTAAAGAAGGATACAAGCAAGCAATAAAAGATAAAATTTCCATAAAAAGCAATGGCGATATTATTGATTTTGATGGTTGTGTAGTAGGACACATAAACTTGGATATTATGAAAGGCGGTTCAAATGGGTAGACTATTTTATTATAAAGGCATGCCTTTTGTGGCTGATTATGGTGTTCAAACATGTATTGAACCAATTTGTTTAGACTGTGAAACATCATTTACAAACATCAATGGTGACTATGTTACTTGGATAACATCTGCACAAGTGGTGTGGGGTAATGATTATTTTATCTTTGGTAATGCTAAAGATTTATGTGACTGGTATAACTCAATAGTTAAAAAGTATAAATTAGGTCTTACAAGTAAAGGCAGTTTAAGAAGGGTGATAACATACATTCACAATGCAAAATTTGATCTTAGTTTTTTAATTCCCTTTTTCAAAGCCTTTTTACCTGATTTAGTTGACGATCATGGAGAACCTTTAACAAATGAAAAAGGCAGACCCATTGTATTAGGCACATTAACGCTGGATGAGCATGAAATAATACAGTATGCACAAGGTTGTTTTTTATTTAGATGTTCTGCAAAACTGACAAATAAAAGTTTAGAAAAATGGGGTAAAGACATGAATGTAAAACATAAAAAGAAGGTTGGTTTTTATGATTACAATAAAGTCAGATATCCTGATGAAATTGATAAATTATCAGATAAAGAACTTGAATATGATAAAGATGATGTGTTATGTTTGCAAGAATCATTGAAAAAACAAATGTTGCTAAATAACGAGGCACTAGCAAGTTATAATGGTAAAAGGGTTATACCCTTAACCAGCACCGGTTATGTCAGAAGGGATTTAGCCGAATCATGTTTAAATAGTCCTGATTACATGTCTATATTCAAAGAATCAATGTTGACCGGTGAACTGTATCATGCTTGTTTATCTGCATACAGTGGTGGTTATACTCATAATAATCGCTTTTATGCAAACAAACTAATTACCATTGGAAAAACTTATAAATGCAATAACAAGACTGTAAAAGTTGATGCAATAGCACATAGGGATTTTACGAGCTTTTATCCGTCACAAATGAAAAAAATGCGTTATCCACTCGGTAAATGGTTTGTATACTATGACATTGAAAAATATGATGTTGCACCAACCCTTGATGAAATAGTAAATTTATACCCGGTTCAAAGTGCTTTAGTATATCTTAGAATACACAAGGCGGTATTATCTGACTTG
>JAGCEE010000115.1 GCA_017650795.1 Clostridia bacterium
CCATTGAAATACAAAAAAAATAATTAATTTAAAATGAATTATAAATTATATTTATTAAAAATTATTAATTAAATATTATATAAATAATTATTATAAATAGAACTTAGATGAGCATAAATAGAAATTATTTTTGGAGATAAAAGAACTTTGTTCTGTGGATTGTTTTTGGCTTGCTGGAGGCAAATGGCCAATGGAATCTCTGGCAAATTTTTATGTAGTAAAACTTTCTGAGAGCGCAACTCAACCAACAGAAAAAGGGCATGAGCCAATGTGGGTGCGCGTTGAAGATGCTGAAAAACTTTTGCTACTTCCTTATCAAAAAGAAGGAATTAGGCAATATTTGTCGTATTGTGATTAAAAAATGGTTGTAAATAGCAATAACAGTTTGTATCTGGTTCAATCCCGCCAACCGGGCTGCCACTTCCGTTCATCAGTGCCGGCAGTACTTCACTTGTGGTTTTCATGAGTGCAATAGGGGTTGTATTAAACATAAATAAGCAATCAAAAAGCAGAGTGTGAAAACTCTCTGCTTAATTTTTTTTGTAAAAATTTGATACGAAATTAGGATTGATATGTTATAATAAAAATGTTAGGAGTTAAAATGCAAATTATTGAAATAGATAATAAATATTATGAACAAGTCAAGGATATGCTTGTTAATTTACAAAAATATATAGTTGAAATTGATAAATATAATCTGAACATATTGTCGAATGAATATAGGGATAAATATTTTGACTATATGTTAGAAGATTGTAATTCAAATCAAGGTAAATGTTATGTTGCTGTTGACGATGGTAAAGTTTTAGGGTTTGTTGCGGGGCATGTCGAGCAATATAATGACCGTGATAAACTTGACTATGTATGCCCAAAGAAAGGTATAATTGCAGAATTGATAGTAAATAAAAATAGTAGAAAAAGTGGTTTGGGAACAAAACTCATAAGTCATATGGAAAACTATTTCAAATCAATTGTATGTCAATATGTTCAAATAGATGTTTTTGCTTATAACACAAATGCAAAGACTTTCTATTATAAAAATGGTTATGAAGATCGAATGGTAACAGTTTTTAAAAAGTTAGAAAATTAAACGCCCTTAGTTGTAAATAATTTTAAGTGCAATAACAAGTTATAATGGGGCTTGAAATAAAGCAGAGAAAAATCTAACTCTGCTTAATTTTTTGAAAAAGTCTGTGAAAAAGTGATACAAGTTTTGTAAGAATATGCTATACTAAAAATGCGGAGGATAATATGGGGAAAATAATTGCGGCATTCGCAGGAGTTGGTAAAAGTTATGTCGGAACCAAATATTCTAATGTGTTAGATTTGGAATCCACCTATTTCAAGTGGCTTGAAGATGGCGTTGCAAAATTGACGGAAGAAGAGAGAAAAGGCAAAAAAGATAGGGTTTTAAATCCTATGTGGCCTCAAAACTATATTGATGAGATTTTAAAGCAAAAAGACAACTATGACATTATTTTAATTCAACTTAGTCATAAGAGACTTAAAAATGAACAAATATTTGAGTATTTTGATGAACACAATATTGATTATTATGTAGCAAGGCCCAATCTGTCTGGTTGGAAGTATATTGAACAACGGCTTAGAGACAGGGGCAACACAGAAGAGTTTATTGGCCAAGTTAAAGACAATTTCAAAATTTTTATTAAAGAGTTTTCTAAATCTAAATATAAACAAATAATAATATATGACGGGGAATTTTCAGAAGATGCTCTTTTAAAAGAAGGATTTTTATGCTAATAAAAAAGGTGCTTGGAAGTTGGACGTTATTTGAAAAATTATTTTTGTTTTTTAGCTTAATTACGATTACGCTTTGTTTTGCATTTGGTATTGATAAGAATATCTTCGCTTATATTGTTTCTATTGTTGGGGTTATTTCTGTTTTGTTGGTTGCAAAAGGGCTTGCAATTGCTCCAATAATTTATGTAATCTATTCAATTTTATATTCTGTTTTATCAATATCACAACGCTATTATGGTGAAGCCATTATTTACTTGGGGTTAATGATACCAATAAGTGTAATATCTATTGTTTCCTGGTTAAAGAATAGAAACAAAGCACAAAAAGAAGTGGTCTCTGTTAATAGCATAAAAGGAAAGGAATATTTATATTTGTCAATTGCAACAGTTGTGGCGACAATTGGATTCTATTTTATTTTAAAAGTATTAAATACAAGTGAGCTAATTATAAGCACATTATCACTTGTTTCTTCAGCCGTGGCTTCGTATTTGATGCTTAGACGTTGTAGCTATTATGCTATTGGTTTTATTGTAAATGATATTATTTTAATTATGCTTTGGATTTTGGCTGTTGTTTCTAGTGGAATAGGATATTTGCCATCTGCAATCAGTTTTTGTATATTTTTAATAAATGACATCTATGGTTTTATACACTGGAAAATTGAAGAACATAAGCAAAATAAGGCAGATATCTTTTAGTGCAATAAAAGGTCATAACAGGCAGTATCCCACCAACAGGAGTTCCACTTCCGTTTATCAGCGCTGGCTCAACTTCACTTGTGGTTTTCATGAGTGCAATTGGTGAGGTTCTCAATATAAACAAGCAGATCAAAACATAAACTCTGCTTAATTTTTTTTTGTTAAAATTTGATACAAAATCAAATTCGATATGTTATACTTAAAATATTAGGAGATAAGCTTATGGAAAAATTAGTTATGGAAGTTGGAATGCCATTAGATAAGAGGTTGATATATTATCATGATATGTTAATTTCTCATGGGCTTAAATTAAATTTTGCCTGTGTAACGCACGATTTATATTATACAAAAGAAAAAAGTCTTGATGGTCTTACAGAAAATCAAATGAAAAAAGCTTGCATAAGAATTAGAAAACTCGAAGGCATAATTGGAGTTAATAAAGACAAGACGAAATCTGACGAAGAGATTAAAGAAGAAGAAACGAAATTGTTAAAAGAAGGTTATTATAAAATTTTTGATACAATAAAATTTGACTTTCAATACAAAAAGCCAGATTGGTATAATTATATTCAGTTGCAAGATATTAAAGATGTTGGATTATTGGTATATTGGGATCATGATATTTTTTATGAATTGCCAGAGAAAGAACAACATAAAAAACTTTTGGAAGAACTAAATTCATATGGATTTAAATTTAAGGAAACTGATCTGGGATTAGATAAATTAAGAACATTATACTATGGCAAAAAGATGTATAGTCTAAATCAAAATGGATAACTTTTCAGTGCAATAACAGGTCGTATCTGGTTCCATTCCGCCAACCGGACTTCCTTTGCCGTTCATCAGCGCTGGCTCAACTTCACTTGTGGTTTTTATGAGCGCGATTGGCGTGGTGTTGAATGTAAACAAGCAGAGTAAAATGTGAACTCTGCTTAATTTTTTTGTAAAATTTCGATACAAAATTGTTGTTGCTGTGTTATACTAAAAATGTTAGGAGAAATGCAATGATTAAGTTGAAAAAATATGAGGAACAAGACTATTCAAGAATTATTAAATTTTTAAGAGAAGAATATAAACAGAATAAAAATGAAGGATCATGGTTAGCTCAACGATGGGAGGACATGGAATATAGATGTGAACCAATGAATGTAATTGAAAGAGGTAAGTTATCGTGGCATAGACATATTTTTGTTTGGGAAGACTGTGGTGAAATTGTAGCAATACTTAATAGTGAAGGTGGTCCAGAATGTTGGATGCACATTCATTCTGGATATGAATTTTTGTTTGAAGAGATGTTAAAAATGGCTGAGACTAATATTGCAGAAAAAGGGAACATTTTAACAGTATTGGCATTAAAATCTCAAAGTTATAGAGAAAAGATATTGCTAAAACATGGATATACAAAAAATGAAGACATAGAAGAAATTAGTTTTTTAAAAAGGGCAAAATGTAATAAGGAATATAGTGTCAATATTAAAGAAGGGTTTAAAGTAATTGTTGGAACTGATGGGCTGAATCATTTAGAAATATTCAATGCTTGTGGCTATGGTTTCCATCCAGAAGATGAAGGGAAATATGATAATATAAAAGATCTTCCTGCGAGTTGGGCTTTTCGCGAAAAAGCCCCCATGTTTGATTATAAATATGAGGTTATTGTCAAGGCTCCAAATGGTGAAACAGCCTCTTATTCGTATGTGTGGGTAGATAAAAGCACAAAATCGGGGTATATTGAACCCGTTTCTACAAGACAAAAATACAGAAGACTTGGGTTTGGAAAAGCCGTTCAACAAGCTACTCTCAATTTAATGAATGAAATTGGAGTTGAATATTGTTATGTTAATCCATTTGGCAAGACTCGAGATAAATTTTATACATCGGCTGGGTATAAGACCTTTGACTATGAATACCAGTATAAAAAACAATTCTAGATCAGTGCAATAACAGGTCATATCTGGTTCGATACCGAGGGCTGTGGCTGCCGTTGCCATTCATCTCAGCCGGCAGTACTTCACTTGTGGTTTTCATGAGTGCAATTGGGGTTGTATTAAACATAAATAAGCAATCAAAAAGCAGAGTTTAAACTCTGCTTTTTGAGTTTTGAAAACATAAATTAAATAACCATAATCTTAAAAATTACAACACCATAATTATTTTCTTCTTCACTAGAGTAAATGTTTCTATAAATTTCAACCATTTCTTGTTTGCTCTTATTCTCAAATCCTAAAAGTTTTTTGTCTAGTGTTTCTGCCATTTCATCAAAATTGTTAAATAAATACTTATCTAAAATTATTGCTTTTATAGTTTCTTGTTTTTCTGGTTCTTTATAAAATGTTATTTTATCTCCAATGTCAAAGTTTTTTCTTTTTTCATCATTAAGTCTTCCTTCTAATGTTTTTTCACCAGATTTAATGAGATCAAAATATATTGGAGCCAAATTTAGTGTATGATTTTTAAAATTGTTCTTTCTTATTGTCCAATTTCTCCAAATTTCATCGTCTATATATTCATTACTCTCAAATAGTTTTGCAAATTTATCCCAAAATTTTATGGCTCGTGGGTTAGTGAAGCGAGTAGAAAACACAAATTGACCATCGAAAAGTTCAGTTAATTGTAGAGCAAACCATATTGCATTGCCATCTTTTCTAAATTCAGGACAAACATAGAATTCTGCTATATCATAAAGCATATTATCTAATTCTCGTATCATAGCCAGCCCAGCTATTTTGTTATCTATTATTAAATAAAAGGGATATCTTTTTTTATCTTTCCAATAGCACTCAAACCAATTATATATTGGTGTGACTTTTTCATCAAATTTTATGTCAGGATCAAACTCTGACAGCTCAATCAAATATTTATAAAAGTATTTTCTCATTTCTTCCATTTTAGATAATGGAACTATTTGTAATTTTTTCATAATCACTCCAAATTAAAAAATATTTTATTGCAATATTAAATAGTTCTTTTATTTTTGTCAACCAATTCAGTGCAATAACAGGACATATCTGGCTTGATACCGAGGGCTGTGGCTGCCGTTGCCGTTCATCTCGGCGGGAAGCACAAGTTTGGTGGTATTTATGAGTGCTGTGGGAGTAGTTCTTAATGTAAATAAGCAATCAAAAAGTTATTGACCTTTTATTAAAATTCGTATATAATAGTTTTATCTTAAATGAAAGGAGTTAAATGTATGTTCAATTCATTTATCTGGTGGCGTTGGTAAATTAGCGTTCGCAAATCGTTATGTTTTGTGAATGCTTTTTGGTGCGTCACAAAACATATAAATGGATTGAGTATAAATTTCATATATAAATTTTAAAACCCGTTGGTATGTTTTGGAAGAGAAACAAACAACGGGTAATTTTTATTTTAGGAGATTTATAATTATGAAAAAAACAATGTTAACAGGTGTTAGACCTAGTGGAAATCTAACAATAGGAAATTATCTTGGTGCTATCAAAAATTTTGTTGATAGGCAAGATAAATATGAAAGTTATATCTTTTTGGCGGACTTGCATGCAATAACAAGCCCGCAAAATCCAGAGAAATTAAAAGATGCAATTTATAATGCTGTTGCAATGTATCTTGCTTGTGGTGTTGACCCACAAAAAACAATAGTATTTAAACAAAGTGATGTTTTAGAACATGGAACACTTGGATTTATTATGACATTTCAAACAAAAATGGGCGAGCTTAATCGTATGACACAATTTAAATACAAATCACAAGGCTTAGGCAAAGAAGGAGTTGATACAGGATTATTTGTGTATCCAACACTTATGGTTGCAGATATTTTGCTTTACAATACTCATATTGTTCCTGTTGGAAAGGATCAACAGCAACACGTTGAATTAACACGAGATTTAGCAGAAAGATTTAACAAAAGATATGGACAAACTTTTGAAATGCCAGATGTTTATGTTGCTCCTGTTGCGAATAAAGTTTTAAATTTGCAAAATCCACTTGAAAAAATGAATAAGTCAGATAGTGGTGACAACAGAGGCACAATTTTTCTTATGGATGATATTGAAGTGGCAAAAAAGAAAATAATGTCTGCAAAAACAGATAGCTCAAATAAAGTTCATTTTGATGAAGAAAACCAACCTGGCATTTCAAATTTAATGAGCATTCTTTCAAAAATTACAGGTGAAGATTTTGATAGCATAGAAAAAAGATATGAAGGACTTGGATATGGAGTATTTAAAAAAGAAGTTGCAGATGTTGTTGCAAACTTATTAAGCAATATTCAAGAAAAATACAAAAAATATAATGACAGAAATTTGTTAGATAAAATACTAAAACAAGGTGCAGATAATGCAAGGATTGTTGCAAATGAAACGTTAAATAGATCCTTGGTTGCTCTTGGGTTAAAATAATTTTTAGTGCAATAGCAGGTCATATCTGGCTCAATTCCTCCAACAGGAGTTCCACTTCCGTTTATCTCGGCAGGCAGCACTTCACTTGTAGTTTTCATGAGTGCTATAGGGGTGGTTTTGAATATCAACAAGCAGAGTAAGATTTGACTCTGCTTTAACTTTTTTGATAAAAAACGATACAAAATTATAATTGGTATGTTATAATCAAACTAAGAGGTTGTTTATGAAAGTATCAAGTATAAAAACAATTGTTAACGATTATCTAAAAGTTTATCCAAACGAATTCGATAGACTCGCCGCTTTAAGAACATATTTAAATTCAACAAAAGATGAAAAGATAACAGATTGGAACAATACTAATGGACACATTACGGCCGGAGGGTTTATATACTGTGAAGAAAATAGAAAATTTTTAGTATTATATCATAAAGATTTGCAAATGTATCTTTATCCTGGTGGGCATTGCGAAAGTGAAGATGCTTCTCCACTAGAAACGGCAAAAAATGAAATAGTTGAAGAAACTGGTATAGCGAAGCACCTTTTAATATGTAAAACAGAAACACCTTTTGATATCGATGTTCATTTAATCCCTTATAACAAAAGAGTAAATATGGCAGAACACTATCATTTTGATTTTCGTTATATGTTTGTATTAAAACGCTTAATTGATGTTAAAATTGATCAAAATGAAATGTCAAATTATGTTTGGGTGGATTTCAAAAAATTAGCAGAAGATAAAAACTTTGGTAAAATTTCGGAAAAATTAAGCTTGATTTTAAACATAGATAATCAAAAATAGAAAAAATGATTAACAAACCAATCAGTGCAATAACAAGCCATAACAGGTTCAATCCCGAGGGCTGTGGCTGCCGTTGCCATTCATCTCGGCAGGCAGCACAAGTTTGGTGGTTTTCATAAGTGCAATAGGGGTTGTGTTGAATATAAACAAACAATCAAAAAGCAGAGCATAATGGCTCTGTTTTTTATATTTTTTTAAAAAGCTTGTGAAAATGTTGATACAAAATTGTAATTGGTATGCTATACTAAAAATGTTAGGAGAAATAATATGAAAAATTGTATTATTGTTCATGCATTAGGCAATACGGCAAATGAATATTGGTATCCTTGGTTAAAAAAACAAATTGAAGGTAAGGGCTTTATTTGTTATACTCCAACCATGCCAGGGTTGGATAATATGAGTTATAGAACTTGGGCGAATGAAATGGACAAAATAAAATCTGAAATGAATGAAGATACTGTTGTGATTGGACATTCAACAGGAAGTATTTTTTTGGCACATTATTTAATTGAAAATAATCTGAAAGTTTCAAAATATATAGGAGTAGTTTCTTTTAACGAAGCAAATCATAATGGAGAGCATGAAGATTGGGATAAAATAAATGAAAGTTTTTTTGTCAACAATTTGGAAGATTTAAAAAAGTATGCAAAGGAAAGGATTTGTTTTTATTCCCCAACAGATATTTATGATTTCAAAAAATTAGATGACTTTGCAAATAAAGTTGATGCAGAAAAAGTTATAATTCAAAATGCGGGACATTTTACTGCTGTAACTGGATATGGCGAAAAATTTGAAGAAATTTTGAAATATATTGATTAGTGCAATAACAGGTCGTATCTGGTGTTTGCCCTCCAACTGGATTACCCCTTCCGTTCATCTCGGCGGGAAGCACTTCATTTGTGGTTTTCATGAGTGCAATAGGTGTGGTGCTGAATATAAATAAGCAGAGTAAAACATAAACTCTGCTTTTAGGTACGCAAGAATAATGCAAACAAGTTTGCATTTTCTTATTTTTTTGCAAAAATTTGATACAATACTGATGGTTATATGATATAATAAAAATGAAAGGAGAAATTATGGAAACATTAAAAGCTGGTTGTTTTTTAATTAATAAAGAAAATAAAAGTGTTGCTTTAGTTTATAGGGTTAAACAAAACGATTATTCATTCCCAAAAGGACATTTAGAAGAGGGAGAAACTTTGGAGGAGTGTGCCATTAGAGAAACAGCCGAAGAGACCAAAAGAATTGCAAAAATTGTTAGAGACTTTGAGCCTTATGTTGAAAAGTATACTACTCCAAAAGGTGAACAATGTGCTTGTTATATGTTTATAGCTCTTGATAATGGTAAAAGTGATAACACAAGTGAAGATACGCACGATACACACTGGATACCATTTGAGCAGGTTGAAGATAAGTTGTCTTATCCAAATTTAAAAAAGACATGGAATGAAGTGAAAAATAAAATTAAAAAAATATTATAAATAAATAATTTATAAGTGCAATAACAGGGCATATCTGGTGTATGCCACCCAACGGGCATCCCTTTGCTATTCATCTCGGTCGGCAGCACTTCGCTTGTGGTTTTCATGAGTGCTGTTGGAGTTGTTCTAAACATAAATAAGCAGAGTAAAACACATAAACTCTGCTTTTAGGTACGCAAGAATAATGCAAACAGGTTTGCATTTTCTTATTTTTTTGTAAATTTTTGATACAAAATTGAAATTGATATGTTATACTAAAAATGTTAGGAGAAAGAGATGAAATTATATGTATTAGGGACAGGGCATGCAGATGTTTTAAAGAATTATAACAACTGCTTCATAATTGAAAATGACGGAAAGAAAATGCTAGTTGATGCAGGTGGCGGAAATGGAGTTTTGGCGCAAATGTCAAAACTTAATATTTCTGCGAAAGATTTAGATTGTGCGTTTATCTCTCACAATCATTCCGACCATTTGCTTGGCTTTGTTTGGATTTTGCGTTGGGGTGTTTTATATCCAATGTTATATAAAGAAGAAAAAGACCCATTTGTTCTTTATGGAAGTAATGAGTGTTTGCAAGCAATAGATTTTCTCGGCAAAACAACGTGTGGCGAAAAACATTGGACAAAATTAAAAGAAAATAGACTTATTTTGAAAGAAGTGAAAGATAACCAAAAGGAAAAAATAATAGGATTAGATTTTGAATTTTTTGATACGCTTGCAACTGATATGCCACAAATGGCTTTTTGTATAAATAATAAAGATTATGTATTTACTGGTGATGTTCCTCTTAATGAAAAATATTATGAAAAATTTACCAATAAGAAATATCTTTGTCTTGAAGCATTTTGCACAGAGAGCGATAGAGTTAAAAATTCATTACCACTTTCTAAGCATAAAACATCGGCAGAATGTGCTAAGCTTGCTGAAAAATTAAAAGCCAAAAATCTTATTTTGTGGCATGGAGAAGATGATATTGATGGAACAAGAAAAGAAAGATATGCAGAAGAAGCAAAAAAGTTTTATGACGGAAATATTGTTGTTCCAAATGATTTAGACACAATTGTCATTGATTAAAATTTTAAGTGCAATAACAGGTTGTATCTGATTCGATACATCCAACCGGGTTGCCGTTGCCTTTCATCTCGGCGGGCTCAACAAGTTTGGTCGTTTTTTAGTTTACGCAAGAAAACGCG
Source organism: Clostridia bacterium (assembly GCA_017650795.1). Taxonomy (GTDB): domain Bacteria; phylum Bacillota; class Clostridia; order Christensenellales; family UBA1242; genus HGM11367. Next base: position 10,309 of record JAGCEE010000115.1, read on the forward strand.
GTTTTCTTATGATGCAATCGGAGTTATTCTCAACATAAACAAGCAGAGTAAAACATAAACTCTGCTTATAGGCACGCAAGAATAATGCAAACATGTTTGCATTTTCTTATTTTTTTGTAAAAATTCGATACAAAATTCAAATAGATTTGTTACAATACAATTATGAAGTTAAAAACGTGGAAAGGTTATAATATTATTGATTTGGTTTTAATATCATTAGGGCTGATTACTGTAATAACAACAGGAATATTGTTTTCGTCTAAATGGTATCTTATTTTAAGCACGACATTAGGTTTGTTGTGTGTTTTTACACAAGCAAAGGGTAAGATTGCAACACAATTTATTGGTGTAGTTTATTTTTGTTTTTACATATTCATTTCTTACACAGAAAAACTATATGGTGAAGCATTATTATATCTTGTTATTATGTTACCAATGTATATCTATGGAGTTATTCACTGGCTCGCCCATAGAGATAAAAAAGACAATGTTGTTATTGTTAAAAGCAATTTATCAAAAAAGGAATGGTTGTTTTCTTCACTAGGATTTGTATTTGTTTCAATTGGTGTTTTCTTTTTATTAAAAGCATTGAATACAGCACAATTGATTATTAGTACTTTGTCATTTATTTCTATGCTACCTGCTGTGTATTTGCTCATAAGGAGATGTAAATGGAATCAAGTTGCATTTCTAGTTAATGACTTTATTGTTCCTATTTTGTGGTTGTTTTTAGTTATCGAAGGGAACTTATATATTTTACCATTGTGTATTTATCATATCTTTCAAATAACTTATGATGTGTATGGTTTGATTGAATGGATAAAACTAGAGAAAAAACAAAAATTAGAATATAGCGAAAATGAGAAATAATTTCAGTGCAATAAGAGGTTGTATCTGATTCTATCCCTCCAACCGGGTTGCCGTTGCCGTTTATTTCAGCAGGTTCTAGTTCACTAATTGTGTTTATGAGTGCAATAGGTGTTGTTCTTAACATAAACAAAAATGAATTAAACCATTGACTTTTATGTGGTAAAATGTTAATATATAAGTGTTTAAGGAGAAATTATGAAAAATATATTTGCACAAATTTCATACTATTACTACTACATTTAGAATTGCTATATGTAGAAGTTTTTGTTGCA
>JAGCEE010000116.1 GCA_017650795.1 Clostridia bacterium
TTGTACCACAAACTGTCTTGCACCTCTTGCAAAAGTAGTAAACGATGCTTTTGGAATAGAAGAGGGGTTAATGACAACCGTGCATTCAACAACTGCAACACAGCTAACCGTTGATGGCTCATCAAAAAAGGATTGGCGTGGTGGTAGAGCAGCATCATACAACATAATTCCATCTTCAACAGGCGCAGCAAAAGCTGTTGGTGTGGTAATACCAGAGCTTTCTGGAAAACTTACAGGAATGAGCATGAGAGTGCCAACACTAGATGTTTCCGTTGTAGATTTAACTGTAAAACTTAAAAAAGAAACCACATACGAAAATATATGCAAAGCCATGAAAAAAGCAAGCGAGGGAGAATTAAAAGGAATTTTGGGCTATACGGATGAGGCAGTTGTATCATCAGATTTTATTGGTGATGGCAGAACTTGTATCTTTGATGAAAAAGCCGGAATCATGCTTAGTCCAAAGTTTGTAAAATTGGTTGCATGGTATGATAATGAATGGGGTTATAGCAATAAACTTGTTGATTTAATTGCTCATATGGCGAAAGTAGATATGGCGAAATAAAGCATTTCGTCACAAAAATAAACCTTTCCAAGTAATATGATTTGGAGAGGTTTTTTAATGGAAAAATTTTTAGAGTTTAAAGATGTTTCATTTAACTATTTTACAAAAAAAACTGAATTTGAGGCGATTAAAAAGCTAAGCTTTACTGTAAATGAGGGCGAATTTGTATCAATAATTGGTCCAAGTGGATGTGGCAAAACAACAATTCTATCTTTAATTGCTGGTTTGTTAGAACCAACTTATGGACAAATACTACTTGGTGGCAAAAAAATTTTAAACCAAGATATTGGCTATATGTTTCAAAGGGACCAATTATTTGAGTGGCGTACTATTTTATCCAACGTCACATTAGGATTAGAAATTAAGGGCAAGACAAAAATAAGTGATGAGATGGAGAGATTAAATAATCTACTAAACAAATATGGGTTATCCGATTTTAAGCAAAAGCATCCAAGTGAACTGTCTGGTGGTATGAGGCAAAGAGTGGCTTTAATTAGAACGCTAGCGGTTCGCCCAAAACTTTTACTTTTGGATGAACCATTTTCGGCACTTGACTATCAAACAAGATTAGATGTTTGTGATGATGTAAAAAAAATAATAAAACAAGAAAAACAAACAGCAATTTTGGTCACGCATGATATTTCGGAGGCAATATCGCTTTCGGACAAAATATTTGTTTTAACTAAAAGACCAGCAAAGATAAAAAGGATTATAGACTTAGATTTTAATGATAATCTATCGCCACTTGCGAGAAGAGAAGATAAAATGTTTTCTAGTTATTTTAATGATATTTGGAGGTATTTAAATGAAGAAAGATAATAAATATTCAACCAAGTATTTAAGATTTTTAAAAAAACAAAGACTAGATAAAATCACAACAAAAGTTTATCAGATATTGCTTTTGTTTGTAATCATTATTGTTTGGGAAGTACTGGCACAAACAAAAGTAATAGATGCATTCTTTTTTAGTTGCCCATCTAAAATATTAACAACAATTTTTGAACTTTTTTCATCAGGAAATTTAACAAGGCATATTTTTATCACGCTAAACGAAACAATACTTGGTTTTGTTATTGCAACATTACTTGGAACATTTGTTGCAATTTTGCTTTGGTGGAGTGAAAAACTAAGGGCTGTTTTGGACCCATACATTGTGGTTTTAAATAGCCTTCCAAAAATTGCTCTTGGACCACTAATTATTATTTGGGTTGGGGCGGGAACATCTAGTATTATTGTGATGTGTGTTTTGATTTGCATTGTAATTACAACACTTAGTATGCTTTCGGCTTTTATTTCTGTTGATAAAGAAAAAATACTATTGATGAAATCGTTTGGTGCAAGCAAATTACAAGTATTAAAAAAACTAGTTATTCCACATTCTGTTGGTGACTTTATTTCCGTTCTTAAAATAAATGTGGGAATGAGTTGGGTTGGAACAATAATGGGCGAATACTTGGTAAGTAAAGCAGGGCTTGGGTACTTAATAGTGTACGGAAGCCAAATATTTAAACTAGATATTGTTCTTGCATCAACAATTGTTCTTTGCATTCTTGCATGTGCAATGTACGGGCTAGTTGGCATTTTTGAAAAAAAACTTAAACGATAAATTGCTTTTATTGTATGCAGAATAAATATATATTGCACCAAAAATTCCAATAATTGGATATAAGTATTGTATTATATGGCTAAAATCCACTAAACTAAGAATAGATATTAAACCAAGCATAATTACTGCACCGTTTTTTTCCTTTTCTTTAAAGTATTCTTTAAGTGATGTTATTGTTGTTGCGTATGTTGTAATAATTGAACTAAAAATTATAAATCCAAAAATATAACTATAAAGTGTATCAACATTCTTACTTATTTCGGCAAAAGGCATATTTGAATAACTTAAAGATGGATTAAACAAAAAGCATAAAATTCCAATAGTTAAAAGTGAGCAAATAACTAGGGCAACAATCAGGCTCACTTTTTTTTGTTCTAATTTGGAAAGACCAAAACCAGACTTAATAATAATAAAAGATGCTAAGAATGTATTTTGAGATGCATAAAGAATTGTTAAAAAGGGAAGAGGGAAAACACTTATAGAACCAAGTGAAGTAGTAAAAGATGAAGGGTTAAAAGTAAAGGCCGCATTTATCACGATGCAAATTACTATAAGTGGCACAATAAAATATGATATGCTAGAAATAGCATTAAAAGATATTTTAATCAGGGTTATGGTTATAAGTAAAACAACAAGGTACAATGCCCATTTATTAGCAAAGGTAAAGTATGTTTGAAATAAAGATACAAGCCCTGTAAACATAGCAGATGATAGTATTAAAAATGTCATAAACATAAAAAAATCAAATATATTAAATGTCTTTTTAAAAACACAAATTTTGCCCATAAGAGCGTTGTTTCCTTCCTTTAAACTATACTTTTTAAAGTTTGAGCCAAAGGTTAATAGAATATATGTAAATGAATACAATAAAACAAACAAAAATGGCACAAAAAATAAGGACTTTGCACCAAATTTTGCAAAGTACTCAAAAATCTCTTTACCAGAAGCAAACCCTGCTCCAATCTTTGCACCTACAATAACAAAAGCAATTTTTAAAACTTTCATTTTATATATTTTATGATAATAACAAATCATAAATTACTTAATATCTATATAGAAAGCATAACATAATTTTACATCTACTGATTAAGTATTAAAAATCTGTATAAAATAAAATCATGGAAAAAGAAATAATAATTTGGCTTCAAAGCAAAAGTAATACATTTTTAGATTTATTTTTTAGTGCTTGGTCTTATGTTGTATCATGGATTGGTGTGGTTTTTTTATTCTTAGTTATAATTGTTTTCATTGATAAAAAGTTTGGGCTATTTTTTGGAATTGGGTTTTTAATAACTATTTTAATAAACTATACATTAAAAGTTATAATTAACAGACCACGGCCTTATGAGACTTATGATATCATAGTAAACAAACTGTCAACAATAGGAAAAAGTTTCCCTAGTGGACATGCTGTAAGTGTGACATTTATGATGCTTACAATACTTTTTGTATTCAATATTTTACACAAAAAAGAAAAATTCAAAATATGGCAATATCGTTGGTTTAAAATTATTAGCATTGCTTTGTCATTATTATTTGTTTTTTTAACAATGATTGCACGAATGTATTTAGGGCAACACTACTTAACCGATTTAATTGCAGGTATCAGTTTGTCGGCATTTTGTTTTATGATTATATTTGCTTTGTATTTAAAAACATTTTTTAATAAAAACAACATTTAAAACCATTTAAGTTTTATTGACTAGCATTTATGATAATTTCAAAATAAATTGCTTTAATCTGTTTATAATGATACAATTAAACAAAAGAGGAATACAAATGGAAATAAAGGTTATTTCAGACAGTGAAGAAACAACAATGAAAATTGCAGAAAAGTATGCAAGTGGTGTTAAATCACCAATGGTAATTTCGTTGGTTGGTGACCTTGGCGCTGGTAAAACAACGTTTACTAAGGGCTTTGCTAAGGGATTTGGTGTTAAGCAAACAGTCACAAGCCCAACGTTTACAATTATGAATGAGTACGAGGGAAGCCAAATGCCACTTTACCATTTTGATATGTACAGGCTGTCATCAAAAGAAGAGGCAATAAACTGTGGCTTTGAAGAATACTTTGATTTGTCTAAATTAAAAGGCGTGGTTATTGTTGAGTGGGCTAGTAATACCGAAGGGCTTCTTCCAACTCTTCATGTTGAGATAGAATTAAAAAAACTTGACGATAATAAACGAGAAATAATAATAAAAGCAAAAGGTTGGGTGTAATCATGAACATACTAGCAATAAACACAGCCTTTAATAATAGTTATGTGGCACTTGGTGTAAATGAAAAATCATATGTAAAAACGGTTGATAGTTCACTTAAACAATCAGAAAACATTTTGGGTATAATATCTGATGTGTTAAACGATGCGAACTTAAAAGTAAGTGATTTAAATGCTTTGGCATGTGTAATTGGCCCGGGTTCATTTACAGGAATAAGAATAGGTGTTGGGATATGCAAAGGGTTTTGTGTGGCATTCAAAAACATAAAAAAAATAGATATAAACTCATTGGACCTTCTTGCATATACTCATTCTAAAAAAGCAAATAACGATTTTTATGTGGTGTTAAATGCTTTAAGTGGTAATCTATTTGTATGTAAATATAGTAAAGATGGAAAAAGACTTTGTGAACCATATCTTTTAAGTGATAATACCAATTTTGACCATGAGGTTGTGGGCTTAAAAAGTGAAGATTTGGGTATGTGTAATGTTTTTTATGAGTTGTCATCAAATATTTTATTAGAATATGCAAAAAATAAATGTGATAACGAGATATTTGTAGATAACTTTTTGCCACTATATTTACGAAAATCACAGGCGGAGGCAGAACTTGATAAAAAGTCAAATAATCAAACTTGATGTAAAAAATATTGATGATGTATATGAAATATTGCACGAGGCATTTAATGACGAAGCATGGAATATGGAACAGCTATTGTCTTCATTTAACAATAGTAGCAATGCATATTATGGAATGGTGTTAAATGGTAAAATTGTAAGCATTATTAGTTTGCTTATCACGGTTGATGATATAAATATTTTGGATATTGCAACCAAAAATGATTACAAAAATAAAGGCCATGCCACAAGGCTAATAGATTACGTTAAATCCATAAAAAACGAAGCACAAACAATTTCGCTTGAAGTAAAAGAATCAAATGATATAGCAATAAACTTTTATAAAAAACAAGGCTTTTATCCTGTTTGTAAACGAAAAAAATATTATAGAACAGGGGAAGATGCAATTATAATGTTTTATAATTAAATCACTAACGCAATTGCTTTTTCATATATTTTAATATGTATATTGTTTACAAGAAATCTAAAGTGTATTACAATAAACAGGGAAGTGGAAATAATACAATAGTATTTTTACACGGCTGGGGTGGAAGCACTAAAAGTTTTGATTTTATTTGTAAAGATTTAAAAGATGAATATAAATGCTTATTTATTGACTTTCCAGCATTCGGCAAAAGTGAAGAGCCAAAACAACCTTATCAAATATTTGATTACGAAAAAATAGTTATTAAAATACTAAACAAGGAAAGAATAAACAATCCTGTGCTTGTCGGACATTCATTTGGTGGTAGAGTTGCGATACTGCTTGCATCTGATGGATATGCTAGCAGAATGGTGCTTGTTGATAGCGCAGGTTTAAAACCTAAAAGGCATTTAAAATATTACCTAAAAGTATATTCATATAAACTACTAAAAAAAATTGGAATAAGAATAAAAGTTGGCTCTAAAGACTACATAAAATTATCGCCGATATTAAAAAAAACATTTATAAATATTGTCAATAATTATTTAGAAGCTTATGCAAAAAATATTATTATTCCCACGCTAATATTTTGGGGAGAAAAAGATAAAGAAACGCCAATTAACATGGCAAAAAAATTAAAAAAAACGATAAAAAATAGCGAATTAGTAATTATTAAAAATGCAGGGCATTTTTCATATTTGGACGACTATAATACATTTATTCATACATTAAAATATTTTATTAAAAATAATTAAAAGGAAAATTCATGGGAATTTTAGATTTATCTAATATAAATTTTTATATTTTGATTGTTGTGTCGGTTTTAAACTCAATAATGTTGTGTTTGGCATCGGCAAAACTATTTCAAATATTACAGCAGTCGGGGTACAAACTAAGGGGATATAATGCATGGCTTAAAGACACAAAAATTAAATTTGTGGGTAGGCTCGTTATGCTTTCATTCTTATCTTTAATATCAGTACTTGTGACTAATGCGCTACTAGATGGATTTGGTGAATACTATTCATATTTTGGCCTTATTTTTTATGTTTATTTTAGTATTGTTTTTATAATCAATATGTCAAAAATACCTCAAAAAGCGCCATTAAAACAAACTAGGAGGATGAATAGATTGATTTTTACAACCTCAATTCTAGTGGTTATTGTGTCGTTTTTTATGATGGCTATAACAACAGAGTACGTTTCATTCATAAAATATGGAATAATAGTTCTAACACCATTATTTATGCCAATAATAGTTCCATTTGCAAATATATTAAATACTCCTATGGAGCACATCATCCGTAGTGGTTATATTAAAAAAGCAAAAGCCAAATTAAAACGAATGCCAAATTTGATTAAGATTGGAATTACAGGTAGTTATGGGAAAACAACAACAAAACATATCTTAAATGTAATGCTATCAAAAAAGTATTCGGTTTGTATGACTCCTCATAGTTTTAATACTCCAATGGGTCTAACCAAAGTTGTCCTAAAATATTTAAAAAGAAATAACCAAATATTGATTGCAGAAATGGGTGCAAGACATATTGGAGATATAAAGTATTTGTGCGATTTAATAAAACCAAAACATGCTATAATAACTTCTGTTGCAAGCCAGCATTTATTGACTTTTGGAAGTATAGAAAATGTTGCAAAAGCAAAGGGTGAACTTGTTGAGGCAATAACAGACGGCTATGTGGTGTTTAATGGCAATAACATTGGTTCAAAAAAAATGTACGATGAGTGTTTAAAAAATAAAATACTCGCAGGTGTAGACCTGGATGGCGCTTTTGTGAATATAACAAATGTAAAATGTACAAATACTGGTAGCGAATTTAACTTAAATGTTGATGGAAAATCTGTTGTCTGCTCAACAAAACTGCTTGGCATGGGTAATATACAAGATATAGCAATAAGTGCAGCACTTGCTTATAAATTGGGTGTTGAATTACAAGATATTGCTGATGCAATAAGCACTTTACAACCGATTCAACACAGATTAGAAATAATAAATAATATTGGTGGTGTCACAATTATAGACAATTCTTATAATAGTTCCGTAGAAAGTACCCAGACATCACTTGACGTGCTTAAACTATTTGAAGGCAAAAAAATAATTGTCACACCGGGTATTGTAGAAATGGGCGAAAAAGAGTTTGATGCCAATGTGGATTTTGGAGAAAGAATAGCTGAAATATGTGATGAGGTTGTAATACTTAACCTGGTAAACAAAGAGGCCATATTGCAAGGTTTAAAAAATAAAAAATTTGATGAAAACAATATAATTACTGCAGACAATTTGAGTGATGCAAAGAAAAAATTTCCAGAAATAGCAGGCGAGGGTGATGTTATTTTGTTTGAAAATGATTTGCCAGATAACTACACGTAATATAACAGTTAGATTATTGTTAAAGTAGGAAGTCTTCTTATTTCCTACTTTTTTGTTGCAAATTATTTTTGGTATTAGACGCTTTTTTATGTACTGTAATTATAATATAACTTAGTTGTTGGTACACATAAATTTTGTTATAAAAATAGTTATATGTGTTTGTGTTATTTTGTTTTTCGTGATAAAATATAAAAAAGTATTTAAAATAACAATATGGGAGTTCTGTGTGAGAAGAAATAAAATATTATCATTGCTCTTTATAATGCTATTATCATGTGCGGTATTTGCATCTTTTTTTATGGAAAAAGCAAATTCGTATGCAGGTGTGGAACAAACCGAAATTGCAGAGTCTGGAATTGTCGAGATTGATAGTTTGGAAAGTATTAAAAATGTAAGTGGCAATTACATATTAACAAAAGATTGTTAATTTGTATCATTAAAGTTTGAGTTTAAGGGTACTTTGGACGGTAATGGCCATTCAATTTTAACAAAGTCGGAAAACTTGGTTGTGGAAACGGAGGTAAACGCACCGATGTTCCCATCATTAGTTGGTGCAACAA
>JAGCEE010000015.1 GCA_017650795.1 Clostridia bacterium
CAAATGTTCATTTTAAGAGGTGAAGTGATATGAAGTATGAAAAGTTAATTAGAATGGTCGCAAAGAAGACTGTCTGGCCAGAAAACAAGGAACAAGAATTTGAGGCTTACGATACAAAGGAAGCCGACGAAGCCTTTGAAGAAATTCTGGCTTGGTACAAGGATGCTGAAACAAAAGCAAAAGCACTGGACAATGAATTGTTTGAAACCAAGGCTGAATTGGGTGCAGAAAAAATTACATCAACCAAGACCATTGAAGATTTGAAAGCAAAGAACAAGGAATTGGAGGATAGCAACACATCTTACTACTACAAGACAGAAAACTTGACAAGTGAAGTCAATAGACTTAAAACTGACTACGAAAATGCTAAAAATCAATTGTTGGTTGCCAATAGCAATTTCGCAAATTTGACTGATAAACTTAACAAGTCCTATGAATTGGCACAAAAGCAAGACAACAAGATTGATATGCTTACAAATTCATTGGAAGAAGCTGAAAACAAGTTGTCAGAAAAAGAAAATGATTTAAATGTGTTAAATGATAAACTTAATAAATTGAATGATAAATATAATACATTGACAAAAACACTTAATCAAATCAATGAACTAGCAAATTTCTACAATGAATGGAAAAAGAGTAATAGCTAATGAAAAATATTTCTTACAGAACAAATTACCTTAAAGAAGAAAACCTAGACGGATTCAATGAATACGATTTAGGTAGTATGGAATTTGGAAATTTTGATTTTGGTTCCGTACAATATTATATGGTAAAGGATGTTGATGTAGGAAGACCCGATATTCTCTCTCAAAGATTTTATGGAACTACAAACTTTTGGTGGTTTGTATGTTGGTTTAATGGAATATCAGATGTTTGGAATGACCTCCGCGTAGGAATGGTTATAAAATATCCGGCATTTGAAAAAGTGCGAGAAGCAATTAAGCTATACAGCAAAGAAGGTAAATAAAGTTTGTAGCTCAACATAAAATTTTAAGACCACTTTCACAAGTGGTCTTTTTCTATATTTGATTTTGAACATTATACATAGGTTATTATGGTAAAAGTAAAAATAACAAAAAATAAAGCAAGAATCATAGATGATGCTGAATCAACTCCAGGACAATCAAGACAATTTGATTTGTTTGAATTTCAAGTTATGCCTATTTTCAAGGAAAAGAACCTTGATTTGTGGAGAACTAACTTTAACAAATTAGATTCAGATTTCTATGTAGCTAGTACAAATGTAACAAATGACGAAACAATAATAATATTCAAAATGAATGGAGAAGATTAATGGCTGAACATAATTATGGTGCAGATAGTATTGAATTTCTAAAGGGTTTGGAAACGGTTAGAACTCGCCCTACAATGTATATTGGTGCGGTTAGTGGTAAGCCTTCCGATGGTTTGTATAGATTATTTCGTGAAGCCCTTGACAATGCTATTGACGAATATCTAGCAGGTTATAACAAGAATATTTGGGTATTCTACAATACAAAGACAAAGCAAACAACCGTTGTTGATAATGGTAGAGGTATTCCAGTAGGTTGGAATGAAAAAGCCCAAATGAACTCATTGACATTGGTGTTCACCCAATTGCACGCAGGTGGTAAGTTCAACCACGAAGCCTATAAAACATCTTCAGGTTTGAATGGTATTGGTCAAAAGGCTATTGCTGCTCTTTCTAACCATTTACAAGTTTGGTCTAACAATAGTAGTGATAATTGGTTTTACACACAAACTTTTGAAAAGGGAAATATCAAGAGTGATGTAACTCGTTGTAGATTGCCAGAAGAATATAAGAACCTTATCAAGAAAAAGGGAACTATTGTTCAATGGACTCCTGACGAAACAATCTTTACTGATTCTACTGACCTTGATTTGCCTAGATTGAAGAAAGAATTAGGTGATATACAATACCTTTGTCCAGGTCTTCATATTCATTTGTTGATTGATGATAATGAAGAAATTGAATATTATTCTGAAAAAGGTTTGACAGAACTTGTTTCACAAAACGAAAATGATACCGTCTTTACTTATCAAGATGATTTTACTGATGTTGCAGTAAATTTCACAAAGCAAGATGGTAATACATTTAAGTCATTCGTGAATGTTTGCTACACAAATCTTGGTGGTACACACTTGAATGGCTTGAAGAAAACAATTTGTAATGTTGTAAAGGATAATTCTAAAAAGAAGATTCTTAACGATGATATTTTGGAAGGTGTAATTGGTGCTATCCACCATAAAATGTCCGACCCACAATATCAAGGACAAACTAAGAATGAATTGACCAATACACCAGTAGAAAAGGAAATTATTGAGAAACTTACTCAACCTTTGGAAAAGTTCTTTAGAAAGAACAAAGACCCTTTGAATCGCATTGTAGAATATGCAGAAAAGATGTATGAACAAAAGGAAAAGATGAAAGCTTCTAAGGACTTGTTAAAGGGTTTAAAAACACTTAATGCAGGTTCACGATACATTAGTGATAAATTCTTGGATGCTGATAGAAGAAAGTACAAGAATCCTAAAGATTTGGAAATGTTCATTGTGGAAGGTGATTCTGCAGGTGGTCACTTTAAAAATGCTAGAGAAGGCTTCCAAGGTGAATTAAAGCTAAAGGGTAAGATTATCAATGCAGCCAAGGCTTCACCAGAAGAATTGTTTGGTAAGCCACAAAAGAAAGGTGAAACCAAATGTGATGGTAACCGAGAAATTAAGGACTTGGTAGCTTCACTTGGTTGTGGTATTCAAAGTGATTATGATGAATCAAAATTAAGATTTGGTAAGGTAATCCTTTTGACAGATGCCGATACCGATGGTGGTCACATTTCTAATTTGTGTACTGCATTCTTTGTAAACTATATGCCTGACCTAATCAAGAATGGTCATTTGTATATAATTGATGCACCTTTGTTCGTAGCCAATGGTTCAAAGACAAAAGCCTATGGTATGACACGAAAAGAAGTTGAAAACAAGATGAAAGCACAAAAATGTTCGGACTACACAATCACTCGTCTTAAAGGTTGGGGTGAATGTACACCAGAACAATTAAGTGAAATTTGTCTTAATCCAAAGACAAGAAAATTGATTCAAGTAAAGTGGACTGATGCTACCGAAAAAGCCTGTGAAGATACTATGGGTGAAGGTACTGCATTTAGAAAAGAATTGCTTGGTATTGACAAGTAAGTTTCATTGAAAACTTTATTTTAGAATCTATGGTTGAAATATACCATAGATTTTTTATATTTTGGTTATGGTAATGTTTGACTTAGAATGTAAGAAGTTTGAAAATTATTTAGACCACAAGATGAAAATTGAAAAAGATGCATTTTTGAAGATACATTATTTGAACAATGATGATAAGACTTTACAAATGCAAGTTCGTACTGGTCAAGGATATGAACTAGAAGATTGTTCATTGTTTTATTTGGTATTTTACGAAGTGCGATATTCGGAAAACGATACACCGATAATCTTCAGTTCTTGTCCTCAATCTTCCGTGTTTAAAAAAGTTTACAACGACAAAAATGTTTTGAATGAAAATCAAATTATTATTGAAGGTGATGAAATTATATCAGATTTCATTTCTTTTATGAACTTGCGTGATAAATCATTAAGATTAAAAAAATTAAAAGAATTTATCCGAAAACACGAATTAGAAGAAGATTTTGCGTAAATAATTGTTTACATTTAAACATTTGACAATTTAAACATATTTTACTATATTATACTTAAACTTTTAAAATACGAGGTAAAATATGAAATTTCGTCCAGCAACATCTATGATTTCTATTGACGAAGCTATGAAGCAGGTTGAAGAATTTAAGACAATGAAGGAATTGAAGGAATTTATCAAGGAAAACTACCTTGGTACGGTTGATGTAAACACATTGAAGTGTGTAAGTAGGGGAGAAGATAAGCGAATTGGCTGGAAGGAAACATACTTGATTACAGCCGACTTTAAGACGGAAAGGGAATGTTACCCCGATAGTGCAATTCTTTTTTCCGATGGTGATATTTTCAAGTTGCCCGAGGAATAATGACATTAGAAGATTACAATAACATAGTAGATAGCTACGGCTTACATCGTGGGCTTAGACACAATACATCATCTGCTTTTTTTGAACAATATACTTGGGGTGCTTTACCCGTAGTAACCTTTCAAGAAAAAACAGGAAAACTAAAGATTTATGTGGACTTGACCGAATCTGGAAAGATGAGTTATAGTGAAAAGCACATTGTTGTAAGCGAAGTAAGCACGGCTAACTACTTTTTGAAACGATTATTTAAACAAAGAAAGAAAATCCTAGTGGATAATAAGTTAAAGGAAATTAATCGTGATTTTGCCTAGTGATGTTATTCGGGAATTGTTGAAGTATACAGCATTTTTCCAAGAATCGTTTGTACAAATTGGTGGTAAGTATAGACGGAGTTGGAGATACAAAGATGATGAACCATCATTCTTAGCTGGCAAGGTGGTGTTCGTAATTGAACCACAATATGACAACACATTACCCGAATGTAGGTTATTTGATTACTCACCTATCCTAACTGCAAAGATTACCGATGAAAATTATTTGGACTTTGTAAATTCATTGGACTTGTCATTTAAGGACATTAAGGATTTGAAGAAAAGTGAAATGATACAAATTCTGGCAAACAATGCTATGGCAGCAAATAAAGCCCCAAAGTTAGAATTGCTTGTGAACAAGCGAAAAGATATTGACACAATGTTTTAGATTAAATTAAAATAAAAATTGTAAACTCTGCTTAACAAAGCGGAGTTTTTTTATATTTGTAAAAACAAATATACATAGGTTATTATGAAGAAAAAGAATAATACAGAATTAAAAGATTTTTTTGAAGACGAAAACAAAACCCTTAACGCCGAAACAATGTTCCATAAGAATATGAAAGTCTATGGACTTGATGTTTTGGAAGATAGAGCCTTGGCAGATTATCGTGATGGTCTAAAGCCAGCCCAAAGACGATTGATGTGGACAGCCAAAGAATTGAAGGCAACTTGGGATAACAAGACAGTCAAGTCCGCAAGAATTACAGGTGATTGCATGGGTAAGTATCACCCTCACTCATCTTCCTATGGCTCTTTGGGAACATTGGTTGATTGTGAATATCCTATGATTTATGGTCAAGGTAACTGGGGTTCATTGACCGATGGTGCCGCTGCAGAAAGATATACCGAAGCAAAGATTTCACAACTTGGAATGAAGATGTTGGAATGTATGGATGTTGCCGACTATGTTCCAAACTACACTGGCGAATTTAAAGAACCAATCGTATTGACTACAAGAGTTCCAAATTTCTTTATCAATGAATGTGCCGGTATTGCGGTTGGTTTGAGTTGTAACATTCCTGCACACAACTTAAAAGAAGTTGTTGATGCTATGAAAGTTGTTGTAAAGAAAGGTGAAGCAACAAAATTAAAAGACATTATGAAATTTCTTAAAGG
>JAGCEE010000117.1 GCA_017650795.1 Clostridia bacterium
AATTATTATTTTAATAATGTATAAAAACACTTATACAAAAAAGAGATTTTTGATAAATAAAAGATACGTTATAACAGAATATTTATAGGTTATTTGTATAAAAATTATTAGCTGAATAAAACACAATAGTATTTGTGACATTTCGTAAATCAAACTCATATATATCCATAATGGAGGCATTATGGAAAATGTTGCTGTCATTTATGGTGGAAGGTCTTCCGAGCATGACATTTCAATTATAACTGCTATTGGTGTAATGGGGGCTTTGGATAAGTCAAAATATAATGTTATTCCGGTATACATAAACAGAGATGGTTTGTGGGTGATGCCAAATAATCATTTAAGCATTGGCTCATATATAAAAAGGGTAAAAGGCAAAAAGCTAGCTGTTGGTTTTTATGATGGCTGTATATTAAAAAAAAGAGTAATAGGTTTTAAAAAGTACAAAAAGATAAATGTAGCAATAAATTGTTGCCATGGAATGAATGGCGAAGATGGTTCTCTTGCGGGGCTAATAAAACTTGCCGGAATACCGATGGTTGGAAGTGGCGTGTTGCCATCAAGTGTTGGTATGGATAAGGCAATAATGAAAGATGTATTTTGCAAGAACAATATTCCATGTCCAAAATATTTGTATTTTACAGAGCTTGAATTTTTGAACAATAAAGACTACATAATTAAAAAAATAGAGGAGCAAATATCTTATCCGGCAATAATAAAGCCGGCAAACCTTGGAAGTAGTATTGGCATAAATATTTCAAAAAATCGTAAAGAATTAAATAAAAACATACAAATTGCATTAAATTTTGATAAAAAAATCGTTGTAGAGCGTGTTGTGCAAAACTTAAGAGAAATTAACTGCTCCGTAATTGGTAATTATAAAAATTGTGAAGCATCAATTTTGGAAGAGCCAAAAAATTGGAAATCATTTTTAGATTTTGACGAAAAATACATACTTTCTGGCAAAAATAAAAAGCAGGTAGATGTACATATTGGTCAAGAGATGGATGACAAAATAAAAGAACTATCAAAACAATGCTACAAACAACTTGGTTGCAGTGGGGTGGTTAGAATAGACTTTTTGCTAGATGATAAAGCAAAAGAAGTTTATGTAAACGAAATAAACACAATTCCGGGCTCGTACGCAAATTATTTATGGAAACACAAATACACATACACAATGCTATTGGATAGATTGATTATTTTTGCCAAACAAGAATTTGAGTATATGAATGAATGTTCATATTCCTTTAAGTCTAATGTACTACAAAAGTATGGTGGGGGTAAGAATTATTCAAAAATAAAATCATGATTGAAAAATTATAAAAACTGTGTTATTATATAGGAGTATTATGAAAACAATAGACGAAAATGAATATTCTGATATTGTTTCAAAGGAAAAAGGCGTGTTTTTGGTGGATTTTTTTGCTTCTTGGTGTGGTCCATGCAAAATTTTAATTCCAATTATTGAGGAATTGGAAGAAGAAATGGGCTTTGTTGCTTACAAGATAGACATAACAAAATACACATCAGTAGCAAAAAGATTTGGGGTAATTAGCATTCCAACTGTCTGTATTTTTTCTGGCGGAGAATTTAAAGAAAAAATTATTGGTAGCTTGCCAAAGGAACAAATAAGGGCAGTAATTCAAAAATATCTTGTTTAATTTTTCAAAAAACGGCAAATGATAAATAAGAGGTTAAAAGTATGTACACTGGAAAGTTTTTATCTTCTAATGGTGTAAATGATGTGTTTTATTATATCTATGGTGAAAATTTGGAATCTCCAAAGGCGGTTGTTCAAATTTCGCACGGTATGATGGACTACATTAAAAAGTATGAAGATTTAATCAAATTTTTAAATAAGAATAATATAGTTGTATGTGGTTGTGATGATTTGGGTCATGGCGAAACAGGTAAAAACTCTAAGTTTGGATTTTTTTCTAACAAAAAGGGATATAGGCATGTTTTAAATGACCTACACAAAACAACGCAAATCGTTAAAGAAAAGTATAAGAATTTGCCGTTCTTTTTGGTTGGCCATTCTATGGGCAGTTTTTTTGCAAGGCTTTATGCCTATAAATTTCCACAGGAGTTAGATGGGCTTATTCTTTTGGGCACTTCAGGAAAAGTAAATGGAACAGCATTGGGTTTGTTGATACTGGATGCGCTAATGCTATTTAAGGGCAAAAAAGGATATTTAAAATTTTTAGAAAAACTTGCAAACAAATCATATTTTAAATATATAAACAATCCAACAAGTGGTAGAGAGTGGGTGACATCAAGGCAAGATATATTAGAGTTTTATAAAAATGACCCTAAAAGCAATTTTTCTTTCTCGCTTTCTGCATATCACGATATGTTAAAAGTTTTAAAATTTATATCATCTAATAAATGGTACAAAGATATTGATAAAGACATTCCGATACTTCTTGCATCTGGTTCGCATGATCCTGTTGGACAGTACGGGAAGGGTGTTGCCGAAGTTTACACCAAACTTGAAAAATGTGGTCAAAAAGATGTTCAGTTAAAACTCTATGCAAAGGCAAGGCACGAACTTCATAACGAACAAAAACACATAACAAAGCAGTTTTTTGATGATACACTAAATTGGATTGAAGAAAGAATAAAAGACAAATAGTATTTGGCTCTTAATATCGTGTATAATCAGAAAAAACAAAAAATGCACTCAAAAGTGCATTTTTTATTAAAAATTATTAAAAATTATGGTATTTTTGTTTGTTTTTATTAAACCAATATATTTTTAAACTAAATAAAAATTAAAATAAATCCTTTGTTGCAAGTAATTAAAATTAAGTTTGTAATGATTATTTGTAAATATGTACATATTGTAATTAGTGCAAGTATTTATTATAAAAAATTGATTTATTTTATTCGATTTGTTAAAATTAACAACGTAATGAGGTTTTATGGAAATAAACGACAATAACATTAAATCTACATCAGACAGCATCTTAAACTCCTCATCAATAAAAAGTGAATATCAGCGCAATAACGATATATTACCAAGAAATGTTTATAAAAATGACAATCTTTCGGTAAAGGCAAAAGAAAAGGCAAAAGAAAAAACAAAGGTTGATAACTTGCCAAACCTTTTAAAAACATTTGCAGTAATGACCGTTGCGCTCGCAACGGGCGTTGGTGTAATAAATCCAATAGCAAATACTGTTTCTGCCGAACTGTTGGAATTTGGAGCATATGAAACGGGAGTTTACTTTGTGGTGAGTTTTAGTGAATATGCCGAAGGGTTAAAAGCTGTGCTTTATAATAGTTTTACCGATAGAGAAATAGAGATAACCGATTCGTTTGCCGAAGGTCATTTTGAAGATTTGGCATCAAATATGCAATACACATTTGTTATAAAGCAAGACACTAGCGTTTTAATAAAAAAGACAATAACTACAAAAAGTATTGATGATAAGTACTTTTACGAAGATTACGATAATGGCAATCAAGAGAATATTGATGACGACTTAAAAGAGCAAGAACAAATTTTGTCGGGCGAAGATGAAGAGGTAGATAGTGGTGGCGAGGAAGAACGAGAAGAAGACGAAAAGCCAAACATAGCAGATGATGAAGTAAACCGACCACAAGAAGAAGACCAAACGGAAGACTTAATAGGTGATGATGAAACCGGCGAAGACGAAGAATCAAACGAAGACGACGAGTTTAGTGAAGATGACGAAAAACCAGACAAAGATGATGTTGTCGATGAAGAGGATTCCGGTGAGGGCGATGAAGAGAATGGCGAAGACGAAGAAATGGGCGACGAGGGAGACGAAGAACCAAACGGAGAAGAAATTGTTGATGATGAAGAATATAATGAAAACGAAGATGAAACTGACGAGTACGACGATTCCAGCAATGACGAGGAATTAGACGAGGAAGATGAAAAATTGTATGAAAATGAGCCAGAGCCAAACTTATTTATGGGCTGACTATAAAAATAAAATGGTAATATAAACAAAAAAATATATTTGAATAATCAAAACAAAGGAGAAAAAAATGAAAGACGCAAAGTCAAAAAAATCAACAATAATTGTTTTATCTGT
>JAGCEE010000118.1 GCA_017650795.1 Clostridia bacterium
TTGAAAATATAAATTTTGAAGAATATGCAAATGTTTTACATCGTGCAGTATCTGGTTGTGACACACAAAGTAGGCGTAATTTTTTTATGTATTCATGTAATATATTACAGAAATTATTTCACATTGAATATCCGTTAGAATTTGGGTCATTGGATTCAGAATTAGACCCACTTTCAAAAGGAAAATTTATTTTTCATAAAGATAACTCAAAGTATGGTTGCAAAGTTTTAATTAGCGATAAATTATTAAAGACAGATAAAAGCGCCGAAATGGATGGCTGTGTGGATTTTTTCACAAAAGCTCTGGAAGAAAACAATGCTTGGAAAATTCCACTAACAATTTTGCTTACTATTTGCCATGAATTCAAACATGCTTACGATTATTTTAATGATAAACTTGTTGCAATAAACCTTTCAAAATTAAAAAATTTAAGTGATGA
The DNA here is from genome assembly GCA_017650795.1 of Clostridia bacterium. Lineage (GTDB taxonomy): Bacteria > Bacillota > Clostridia > Christensenellales > UBA1242 > HGM11367. Next base: position 440 of record JAGCEE010000118.1, read on the forward strand.
GGAAGTTAAGGCCATTTATTTTTTAAGCCCTGCGGAAATAACGGCTAGAAAAGTTCAAGTAGAGTTGTCAAAAGAAATTTTAACAAGGTTATTACCTTTCTGCCAAAATGAAAGACACTATTCTTTAAGTGTATATATAGAGGAAAACATGCTTCCAACATTAAACAAAGAGTTCGCAACTATTAAAAGGGCAGAAAATGGAATGACGATGATTTTGGAAAATGCTAACATAAAAATAAAAGATTACATTTTACCAATTTTAACAAATGATAAATCATCAACCATTACGCAAGACAAGTAGTTTTTGTAAAATAGTAAAAATTTCAAATCTATCAGCAAATGAGGTTTGTGGTTGTTTGTAGAGCAAACAGTAAAAACTGCACGCTTATTTAATTTCTACAAAACGAAACATTGATGTCAAAAAACAGTATTGTCTTGTAAAAGAAATAGAATATAAAAAGGTTGCAATTATAGCAATCTTTTTTATTTGTGGGCTTGATTTTTATTTAATAAAAATATTTCCGTTTAGTATATTTTTACGGGGAAAAAAGTATTTGTTTAAAAGTATTGGACTTAAAAATTTTTATTGATTTTTTTGCTTGAATAACCATTTAATTTATGTTAAAATAAATCGTAATTTTATTAAGGAAGTAATTTATGATAAATGTTAGCGGAGTAAGTTTACAATTTGGTAGCAGGGTGCTGTTTAAAGATGTAAATTTAAAATTCACAAAAGGCAACTGCTATGGAATTATTGGTGCAAATGGTGCCGGAAAATCCACATTTTTAAAAATATTAACGGGCGAGATAGAACCAAATAAGGGCGAGGTGACTATTACCGCAGGCGAAAGAATGTCGGTTTTAAAACAAAACCAAAATGCTTATGATGAGCATACTGTTTTGGATACCGTGCTGCTTGGGTACGAAAGGTTAATGGAAGTGGCAAGGCTTAAAGATGAATTATATGCAAAACCAGATTTTACCGAAGAAGATGGATTAAAAGCTGCCGAATTAGAACAAGAATATGCCGACATGGGTGGCTGGGAAGCAGACGGCAATGCAAAAACACTACTTAAAAACGTTGGCATAGAAGAAGACGATTTTTATAAGTTAATGAGTGAGATTGACCCTAAAAAAAAGGTAAAAGTGCTTCTTGCTCAGGCACTTTTTGGAAATCCTGACATTTTGGTTTTGGACGAGCCAACAAACAATTTGGACTTTAAAACTTGTAGATGGCTTGAAGAGTTTTTGCTAGATTTTGAAAATATGGTTATTATTGTTTCGCACAACCGTCACTTTTTAAATAAAGTTTGCACTCATATTTGCGATGTAGATTATGGCCAAATAAATATGATGTTAGGTAATTACGATTTTTGGTACGAAACCTCACAACTACTTGCAAAGCAGTTAAAAGACCAAAATAAAAAAGCAGAGCAAAGAGCCAAAGAGTTAAAAGATTTTATTGCAAGGTTCTCGGCAAATGCATCTAAATCTCGCCAAGCAACTTCAAGAAAGAGAGAATTAGAAAAACTAACAATAGAAGATATTAAAATATCATCTAGAAAATATCCATATATAAATTGGGAATTTGAGCAAGAGATTGGTAAAGAAATATTAGTTGTAAAAAACCTAACAAAAAAAGGATTTTTTGAAAACCTATCATTTAGTCTTGCAAAGGGCGACAAGGTGGTAATAATGGCAAATAACAGCCTTGCACCAACCATGTTATATAATGTACTAATGGGATTAGACAGCGCCGATAGTGGAACAATAAATTGGGGCAAAACAATATGTGCTGGATATTTGCCACAAGACAACAGGTCTTTCTTTGATGATTGTCATTTATCTATTGTGGATTGGCTAAGGCAATTTTCAAAAGACCAAACCGAAACATACATTCGTGGTTGGTTAGGAAGAATGCTTTTTTCTGGCGAGGAAGCATTAAAAGAAGTTAATGTTTTATCTGGTGGCGAAAAGGTAAGATGTATGCTTGCAAAAAGCATGCTTAAAGGTGGCAATTTGTTAATTTTGGACGAACCAACCAACCATTTGGATTTGGAAAGCATAACGGCATTAAACAAAGGAATGATAAACTATCGAGGGTGTATGTTATTTACTTCTCATGACCAAGAAATTGTAGAAACTGTTGCAAATAGAGTTATTGATATTGTTTCGCCAACAGACATTAGATATTCTATGACAACTTACGAAGAATACTTGAATTCTTCTTCAAAAAATTAAAATAATTCAAATGATTTGATATTGACAAAAAAATGTTATAAAATGCTACAAGTAAGGAATAAACAATGATAGAGATTAAAGAGGTAAAAACAAAAAAAGATATAAATACTTTTGTTGATTTTCCAAACAAACTTTATAAAGATTGTCCACATTATTCTTATCCTTTTAGGTCTGATGAGGTTGGCAATTTTAATCCAAAGAAAAACCTTTCACTAAAAGATTGTGAGGTTGTCACATATCTTGCGTATGATGATGGCAAGGTCGTTGGAAGGGTGCAAGGAATAATACAAAAGGCATACAACAAAAAGGTAAACGAAAAAAGAGTCAGATTTTCTAGATTTGATTGCATAAATAGTGTGGCAGTTGCAAAAGCACTTTTGGGAGCGGTTGAAGCATGGGCAAAAGATAAAGGTATGGAAATTGTTCATGGTCCACTTGGATATAGCGACTTAGACCGTGAGGGAATGCTGATTGAAGGCTTTGACGAAATGTGTACTTTTGAGGAGTGGTATAACTATCCATACTATAAAGATTTGGTAGAGGCTTGTGGTTATACAAAAGATGTTGATTGGTTAGAACGAAAAATATATCCATCAAAAGAGGTTAGTCCAAAAGTGGCAAGGGTTGCCGATATTGTAGAAAAAAGATACAAACTCAAAAAAGTTGAAATAAAATCAAAAAGAGAGTTCTTTAAAAGATACAAAGATGGCATTTTTGAAGTTTTGGACCAAAGTTATAACGATTTGTATGGCGTTGTGCCATATTCAAAAGAATTAAAAGAACAATTATTTAAACAATTTAAAAGCTTTGTAGAACTAAAATATTGCTGTGTTATTGTGGATGAAAGCGATAAGGTGATTTGCTTTGGTGTTTCGCTTCCAGCATTAAACAAGGCTGTTTATAAATCAAAAGGTAGGCTTACTATTCCTGCAATATTTAGATTGCTTCATGCCCTAAAACACCCAGAGGTTGTAGATTTTGCAATAATTGGAGTTAGACCAGAATGGCAAAACAAGGGTGTTAATTCGTTGGTGTTAAAGTATATAATGCAAAACATGGGTGCTTATGGTGTAAAATATTGCGAAACCAACCTTTGCCTAGAAGATAATGTAAAAATCAATCAAACATGGGAATATATAGAGCACGACATAGTAAGACGTAGGCGTGCATTTGTTAAAAATTTAATAAACAAGTAAATAATTAAAATTAAAAAAACAAAAGGATAACAAAATGGAAAATAATAATATTCAAAATCTATCTAGCGAGGTAGATATAAGACGAGAAAAAATAAACAATTTAGAGAGCATGGGCGAAATTGTATATAAAGAAAAATTTGACAGAACACATACTCTTAAAGATGCAAGACTTTTGGAAGATGGAACAAAAGTAAGTGTTGCTGGAAGAATTGTGTTTAGACGAGTTATGGGGAAATTTGGCTTTATGCAAATTAGAGATTTGGAAGCAAAAATTCAAATTTCTGTTGGTGTAAACGAACTAGACCAAGAAGCTTATGAATTTTATAAAAAGATGATTGATATTGGCGACTTTGTTGGTGTTGACGGCGAATTGTATACCACTCAAACAGGTGAAAAAACCGTTAGGGCATACAAAGTGACATTACTATCAAAGGCTTTAAGACCACTACCAGAAAAATTCCACGGACTTGTGGATCAAGAAGCAAAATATCGTCAGAGATATTTGGATTTGGTTTCTAACGAAGAAGCAAGAGAGGTGTTTATTGGAAGAAGCAAACTTCTTGCATATTTAAGAAAATTCTTGGGTGAAAATGGCTTTATGGAAGTTGAAACTCCAATAATTCAAAATGCCGTTTGTGGCGCAAGTGCAAGACCATTTTATACTCACCACAATGCCCTAGATAAAGACTTTAATTTAAGAATTGCACCAGAAACATACTTAAAACAATGTATTGGCGCAGGCTTTGATAGAGTTTTTGAGGTTGCAAAGTGTTTTAGAAATGAAGGTATGGACACTCAACACTTGCAAGAGTTTACACAAGTAGAATGGTATGCATCTTATTGGAATTTTGAAGATAACATCAAATTTTTTACTAAATTTTTAAAAGGTCTTTTAATAGAATTAAAGGGTGATACAAAAATAGAAAAAGACGGCGTTGTTTTGGACTTTGGTAAAGAAGAAATTGACAGATTAAACTATACCGAAGAAATGACAAAAATATTTGGTTTTGACTTTTTGGCAATAGATGAACCAGAGGTTTTAAAACAAAAGATTGTTGATGCTGGTTTGTTCTCTATGGCAGAGTTAGACGAGTATAAATCACTTAGCCAAATTATAGATTTTGTTTATAAAAGAAAAATTCGTGAAAATGTCGTTCAACCAACAATAATATACAACTATCCAGCTGTTTTAATTCCACTTGCAAGAAGAAATGATGAAGATTCAAGAAGAATTGATGTTTTCCAATTTGTTGTAATGGGCACCGAACTTTGCAAAGCATACTCCGAACTTGTTGACCCAATTGTTCAAAGAAAAGCCTTTGAAGACCAACTAAAAGCAAAAGCACAAGGCGATGATGAGGCTATGGATTTGGACGAGGGATTTATGCTTGCAATGGAACATGGTATGCCACCAATTTCCGGGCTTGGCTGTGGACTAGATAGACTACTTATGTTAATATATAACCAACCATCTGTAAGAGATGTTGTGCTATTCCCAATCATGCGTTAATAAAATTTTAAAAATACCCTATGGGTATTTTTTTATGATAATAATGGTAATTGTTTATATGTGTTTTTGTATTTTCTTGTTGTTTTATAAAAGTGCATTATTATTGCCATTTTAACTTTTAATATTATTTTCACATATTGACATAATAAAGTATTTATGATACAATCAAATCAGATTAAAAGAGGGGAAAGTAATGGAAGAAAAAAACAAAAAATATTCTAAACTTAAAACTCCAAACAATGTTTCTACAATCGCAAAAGTAGACCAACGCTTAGAGAGTTTTAAAGAACAAATTGCGGCTGATGATTTTAGTCCAATAAAAACAATTCAAGTTGATGCTTCACAAAACGAAGAAATCGTACTCTTGGTACTAAACGATTTACATATTGGCTCGCCAGGGTGTAATATTGATAAAATTTTAAGGGCATTAAAAGAAGTAAAGCACATTCCAAATGCGTACATAATTTTAAATGGTGACTTAATGAACAATGCAAACAACATTGGTAAATCTAGTCCACTAGAAAATGACCTTTCACCAATGAACGAGCAAAAAATCATTCACACCATATTTAGTGACCCTATTATTAAAAATAAAATTATTTGTTCTACAAGTGGTAATCACGAAAGTGGAGCAAGAGCAAAAGATAGTGGACTAGATTCACTTGGTACTCCAATGGCATCATTGGGATTATTAGATAAATATGCCAGATATATGGCACAAATTGTAATTAAGATTAAATGCCCATATACTCAAAGCGGAACAGCAAATTGTAGAGTGCTTGTAAGACACGGAACTGGTGTCGGTGGAAAGAGTGGTGCAATATTAGATAAAATGTTTGGCATTTTAAGAGATTTTGGAAACTACGATGTTGTCTTCCAAGGCCACACTCATAAAAACTTAATGTCATTAGATGACCAAGTTGTTCAAAATGGCAAATACAGCACAATAAAAAAGCCGGTTTCTGTAATAAACGTTCCATCATTTGAAGAGGCAAGCCAATACGCAATGGAAGTTGCAATGCCTGCTCCAAACACAGATAATAGTTTTTATTGCATAAAAGCTGTGACAAACTTTGATGCACTTGATAGTTATTTAAATGATGGCTATAATGTGCTTCCATATAGCTTTGTTGTAGATACAGTTAGTTTAGATAGACCAGAACTTGTAAAACTCGGAGAACTCAACTTTGATACGACAATAGATGAGGATAAGCTGGAAAGAGCAATAGATAATTTAACAAACCGAACAACAAAAAAAGTAAAAAGACCTCGTGCAAAAAAACAACAAGAAGCAGATGAAAATGAAGAAGGAATGGAGGCGTAGCATTTATGGATTTAAAAGAATTAGAAGAAAAAATGAAAGATAATGCTTTAAAAGAAGAAAAACTTCCAAGACAAAAACATATTGTTGTTAATCTTCCTCATGGTCAAAAAGATGTAGATGTTTGTGTTTTGTCAAACATTCAAATAGGCTTAACTGGCGCACACATGCATACTGCAAAAGAAGATAAACCTGTAAGAATAAACAAATTAAAAGCACACATAGAAGAGCTTTCTAAAAATCCAAATGCCAGAGTGTTTTTGGGTGGCGACTTGTTTTATTTCCCAGGTGGAACAATGGAAACCAGAGAACTTTACTCTCCTAGTTATGAAGAGCAAGTAGAAATAATGGCAGAACTTTTAATGCCAATAAGAAATAAAATTATAGCAGCCTATGCAGGAACTGATGAAGTTAAGATTTTTGAAAAAGACCACCTAGACTTAACTCAAATGCTTATGGAAAAACTTGGTCTTGCCGATAGATATTGTGGCCAGATGGCAGAGGTTGATTTGATATTTAATAACGAATACACAAACTACAATCCAAAAGCAGTTAATATGCTTTTTGACCATGGGTTCTTGGTTGCAAACACTACTAATACTGTTGCAAAAAAGACCGAAGATTTACAAAAGAAAATTAACGGAAAAGATTTCTACTTTACCAGCCATTATAATAAACTTATGATAGAAAAGAAGGCTACACTAATTGCAGATAATGGTACAAGAATGATTAAAGTTCCAAACTATTTCATTTCTGTAGGCGGGTATAGAGACTATGCAAATAGACTTGCTTCAAACAGAAACACAAGCCCTTCTAACACAAACAATGGAATGTTTAGAATATTTGTTGCTCCAAATCCAGACAGAAACAATGTTAGGGGCCACGATTATTTGGGTGAACCACAATTTAAGATTTGTCAAGAATTTGTAAATTTTGGCAAAGGAAATGTAAAGCATTTTGATTTTGATTTAATAGAAGAAGTTGCAAGGGTTAAAGAAGAAAACATACTAATCAGAGATGCGCTAATTCAAAAATTAAATGAAAAAATAGAAATGATAAATCACGACAATGCACTTACAGTTTTAAGCAAGGGCTACAAGGCAGAGCAAACGAAAGAACAGGTAGAACTTGCTAAAAGAGTAAAGCAAGAAATAAGAACAAAAGAAAAACCACTAATGATAAATGAAAATGTGGAAAAAGGAGAATAATTTATGATAAAAGGAATTAAATCTTTGCCAAATGGCGACTTTTGTGCTTATTGCAATGCAAAAATAAATCTGGACTTATATGATTTTTGTCCAAAGTGTGGAAATCCACTTTCGGATAATGCGATAAAACTTAGAGAAAAGCAGGACGAAAGAATTAAATTTGGAGTTTTAGATGACCTTTCAAGTGGCATATCTGACCCAAATGTATTAAAAGCTATATCTGATTATTTAAAAAAATAAAAGATAAATACAAAAAACTTCTAACAA
>JAGCEE010000119.1 GCA_017650795.1 Clostridia bacterium
AAATGCTGCCACTGCGGTTCCATTGAATTTAGCTGTAGACTTATCAAAGGTTAGCCCACAATCATTGCAAATATTCAAAAAATCTTTGTAAATCATTTAAAATCCTTTTCTATTTCTTTAATCTTTTTCTTTATGTTGTGTTTCTTAATAGTCATTCCAAAGTTATTTACAGAAACAATGAAATTATCCAACATTTCTAAAATACCTTCTTTATTGGCTTTAGTCAAGGTTACATCACAAGATTTCATAGCAACCAATATCTTAAATGGTGTGTCAGCAAATGCAAAAATAGGAATGTTTACATAGATATTAGCAAGAACCTTTTTAAATTCTATCGTGGCTGAGAAACAAGAATAATCATCATCATCTTCATCTAGGTAATCAAAACTTTCAAGGGTTTCATTATCACCATCTACTAAAGGGTCTATTAAGTTCATATTCATTGGAACAGAGTAAATTCCAGAATACAATTCATTGTCCTTTTCATAATCACGGTATGAACACATTTGTAATCTTACCCGAAGATGTTCAACAAGGTTTTTATTCAACTGAAAACCTTTTGACTTGGCATAATCCATTATTTCCAAAGCTAAATCAAGCAGTTCTTTTTGCATACAAAGTCCTTGTCTATATCTTTTATTCGCTTGTCAATTTCCATAAGTTTAAGATTCTTTTCCATCAAAGAAAATCTTTTTTCTACTTCATCATAAGAAACTAACCAAACACCCCAAATCCAATCCCAATTTTGGTTTGTAACCTTAAAAGGTGCATTAATCTTAACACCAAACATAGGGCTGAATGTAGCAATTTTTTTGAAACTACCTTCTATGGTTTTACCCCATATTGCTGAAGAAGAATTAACAATATCAGTCTGTGTAATATAATTATGAACCACATCACCTGGTTCAAGATTATGCTTTACACACAAATCTCTAAAAATATCAAAATTCAAACAAATCATTTTTCAAAATCCCAATCAATACTGCGTAATTTTAATAAAACTCTAATCTTCTTTATGGCTAAGATTAAACCTTCTTTAGTTTCCAGGTCAAAGTCATTTAATTCATTCATAAAGATTAATGGTGAAACTTTTTCGGTAACATAATGCCATATAAAGATATTCAAATCATCATCATTTACAAAGACGGATTGACCTCTAACACCGCCATAAGTATAAGTAATCCTTGAATCACCTAGTTCATCAAGGATTGTTGTAAATTCTCGGCTTGTCATTTCCTACTACGAACTTCCGTAAAATATCGTGTCATTTCGTTTTCATTCTTTAGAATGGTTGATTTACCATTTTCACGAATTTCAATGTAGGTCATACGATTGAACACTTTGGCGGTATAGTTGATTGATGTTACTACCATTTGTGAACGAATCACATTTACCCTATACTTATGGGCTAACTTACAAAAGGTTTCAAAAATCGGTTCCTTCTTGATAGGAAATTCTACGAAACCGTGCTTGAATGTTGGATGTTTAAAATCAAACTGTGGCATAGTTACCCCCTTATTAGGCATACCATTTATCAAGTTTTTCAAAGGCATCTACTACTTCTTTACAGCCAAGGGCTTTAAGAACTTCACAAAGAATATCATCGGCCTCAATATGCCCACCTTCGGTATCACCACTTTTTTCAATGGCTTCTAATCTTTCAACCGCTTCTTTGATAATGTCTGCTTTTTTCTTTCTCATAAATTACCTCTTAAAGTTTAGTTTAAATATAGAAAAAACCACTGACTTTGTCAATGGTTTCAGGGAGGTAACATTGTAAAATATTATTTACTTTTCTTCTTTCTTGGTTTCTTAAATTCTTCTTTGATTTCCTTAACTTTAGCCTTGACAGCAATTTCCTTTTCCAACTTACGAGCTTCGTAAATCAAGCTCATAAATTCATCAATATCTTTTTCATTCAAATCCATATTTTCTGATGAACAATAATCGTGTGGTAATTCCTTCCATTTTACTTCACCACGATAAACATAAATTCTACCTTTTGGAACAGCACTACCACAATAACAAGGTGGGTCAAACACTTTAATGTGTTTCTCCCAACCCTTAGCCCAAGGAACATCCTTTGATTCAATCCAAAGGCCGTGAATAAAATCTTCAGTAAAGTATTCACCATCATTTAGAATCATAGCCCCATCATAAGAGGCATTTAGCTCAGGATATTTCTTTAACATCTTGATACACAAATCGTGTGATGGTATCATATCATCATCAAGTTTCCAGTGTTTAGTTGGTTGTTTATTAGCCATTATTCTTCTTCCTTTTTGTGTTTCTTTTTACGAGAATATTTCTTCTTATCCTTAACTACACGGGTGCGAAGAGTGCGACCATTGTCTGAGCCAGCAATCCTTTCATTTCGCATCCTTTCATTTTCTTTAGCTTTAGTAGCCATATATTACCTCTTTTTGTGCTTCCGATATTGATTCCAAGTCGGATATTTGTCTTTATGTGTCAAATGAAAACATTGGCAAAACTGACAAAAATAAACATTCTTTTCGTGTCTATTGTTGTTTCCATTCAACTCATTCATTCTATTACAACGGTATAAAGCAAATTCAGCATCTACTTTAGTCTTGTAGCAAATCTTTCCTGTCTTACATTCCGGCATTGTTTACCTCGCTTTTTTGGTTAAATATAGAAAAACATCTATCATTGTCAATAGATGTTTTAATCTTAATTTGTAAAATAATTTTTACTTGAGAAGCCCGTGGGTTTCGTAGTATTTAATCATACCTACTTCATCGTCTGGAATGTCTTCAGGCTTATCACCACTATTAAAGAGTTCCCAAGACCAACGAGGCATAGAATCCTTGTCAGCCAAAATCTTTTCAAGGGTCATTTCCTTAACGGCTTCAATCTGGTTGTATTCATCATCTTCATTAATATCATCGTAACTAATTTCAAAAGGAACATTAGTTTCGGTGTAGAATGAAACCTTGATAAGCGGTGAATCTTCCTTATTCAATTCATCAATGATTTCCTGCTTGATTTTCTGAAATTCTTCTTCAGAATGAATTTCCTTATATTCATAAGTCTTTTCACCAAGACCTACGCAAGCATATCGGCCTGCTTCACCAACACATTTAGTATAGATTGCTTTTACCATAGTTTTTATCTCCTTATGATTTTTTGAATTTAATATAGATTAGTGTAAAAATGTTTTTGATAATGTCAATAACATACATTACGATTGCTATTCCGGTGAACCAATTTAAAGAATCACCCCTTATCTGAGTAATGCTAGTAATGAATGTAAGAATCAACAATTCAAAAACAATGCTTACAAATGCGTGTACTGCTTTTCCACAAAAGGTATCACCAAACATATAGAATAGCAACCAAACAACCAATGTAAAAGTGGCAAACCAAACAAGTGCAGTAACCATAATTACTCCTTTACATTAAGACCAATGTCACAACGGCCAGTTTCATCACAATCCATCTTGAAATTATCATTTTCATAATGGAACTTTCCACAATATTCTTTACCTAGAATAGTCCAACAACGATTTACATAGACCTTTTCTGCGGGCTTATTGATTTTTTCATATTCATCTGGGCTAACAATGTGTACCCAACCAAACACCATACTAATACCAAGTCCGATTAGAAAACCACTTGCTGCAGCTTCAAACCAAGTAGCATACTGGCAAAAGTCAAACTCATGTTTAGCCACACCAACAATCTTCATAATCAAGCCAATAATACCAAAAATTGCAAAAATGATAACAAAAATTAACATTTATCCTCCTTGTTTGTACTTGTTGAAAGTTTCCTTGCCATATCAAGGGCATTTAAAATATTGTATGATTGATAACCACGCAAGTAACCAAGTCGGCTATCATTGTCAAGTTGTTGATACTGTTCAATGGTCAAACCATCTTTAGCAA